>JACRAA010000370.1 GCA_016213595.1 Actinomycetota bacterium
GGCAGTCCTGCGACTTCGCGGTCGCGGCGTGGTGGCACTCCTCGGCGACGTCGAGGAGGACCTGGCGCAGGTCGACCGTCTCGGGAACGAACTCGCGCTGCGGGTCGGCGACCTGCGCCATCGTCAGCAGGTCCTCGATCACGGCCCGCATCCGCTCGGCGCCCCGGCTCGCCGCAGCGACGGAGCGCTGGTCCTCGGGACCGAGGGTGGCCACGTCGAGCAGCTCGAGGTTCGCCGTCATGGAGAAGAGTGGGGTGCGCAGCTCGTGGCCGAGGGTGTTGACCATCTCCATGCGATAGCCGTCGATGCGTCGCAGGTGGTCGGCGACCGCCCGTTCCTGCGCGAGCTGGCGGGCGTTGGCGACCGCGCGGCCCAGGTCGCGGCCGATGTCGAGGGCGGCGTCGCGCTCGACCGTCGTCCACTCGGGGGTGTCGCTGATCCGGGTCAGCACGAGGAAACCGAGGCACTCCGGCCCGGCGCCGAGCGGCACGAACAGCACCGACCCGATCCCGATCCGTTCGAGGAAGGCGAGGAGCCGCTCCGCGTCCGCCTCCGGCAGGCCGGGCTGGTCGGCGTGGGCGTGGGAGAAGTGCGCGACGTACTGGTCCGTCCAGTAGCGGTGGGCCAGCCGGATCACGACGTCGTCGATCTCGGAGAACGGCGGCGTCTCGTCGCTGCCCACGGCGTACGACGTCGTGGTGTGCTCGCCGTCGTCGACGAACGCCGTCAGCCACAACCCGATCGCGCCGAAGCACTCCGTGACCGCTGCTCGACACGCCTCCAGCACCAGCTCGAGCGAGGGCTCGCCGAGCGCCCGGCGCACGATCTGGCGCGCCTCGCCGGTGATCCGGACCTGCTCGGCCAGGCTCTCGCGCTCCAGGGCGAGCAGCACCAGGGTGCGCGCCACACCGGCGTACTCGGTGAGCACCGCAAGCTGCTCGGGGCCGGGCTTGCGACCGTTGCGGGGGCTGTCGACCGACAGCAGCCCGCGCAGCACACCGTCGTCGTCGTGGAGCGGCGCGAACAACATGTCGAGCGGGTGCCAGGCGTCCTCGACGTCGAGCGGGACCGTGTCGGGGATGTGGCTGTAGGCCAGCACCTCCGCGCTCGCGCGCTCGTGCGGGACGTAGCGCCACGCGCCCCAGTCGTCGGCGCGCGACATCTCCTCCTCCATGGCCTCCAGCGGCACGCGGGTGCCTGCGAAGCCCTCCTCGACGCCGGCGGCGACGAGGATCAGGTAGTCGCGGCACCGCCGCAGGGTGATGGCGGACTGCTCGAAGCCGGCCAGGGTCGCGACACCCTCGACGAGCACCTGGAGGTGCTGTCGCGTCTGCTCGTCCATCCACGGAGCATCGTCCTGCTGCTCCGTACCTGCTGCTTCTGCCACTGAACCCCCTGCCGTCCGTCGCGGCGTCTGCCCCACCCAAACAGAAGAGTGGGCGCGAGGGAACGGATCGCGCGAACTCGCAGGCCACGAGTCGCGGTCGTCAGCCGTCCACCCGCGTGACGAGCTCCCCCCGCTCGAGGAAGGCGTCGACGTTGTCGAGCACGACCCGGCCCATTGCTTCTCGGGTCTGCGTGGTCGCGCTCCCCACGTGCGGCAGCAGCACCACGTCGTCCCGGGCCAGCAGCGCGTCGGGCACGTGCGGCTCGTCGGCGAAGACGTCCAGCCCGGCGCCGGCGACGCGCCCCTCCTCCAGCGCGGCGACCAGCGCGTCCTCGTCCACGACCGAGCCGCGGGCGACGTTGACCAGGTAGCCGTCCGGCCCGAGCGCATCGAGGACGGCGGCGTCGACGAGGCCCTCGGTGCCGGCGCCACCCGGTGTGAGCACCACGAGCACGTCGCTCGCAGTCGCGAGCCCGACCGTGCTCGCGTGGTAGGTCCAGGCCACGTCCTTGGGGTTGCGCGAGTGGTAGTGCACCTCCGCCCCGCAGGACTCCAGCCGCTCCGCCGCTGCAGTGCCGATGCGGCCGAGCCCCAGGATCCCGACCACCGCCCCGCGCACGTCGCGGGTCAGCGGGAACTTCTCACCGGCGGCCCACGCACCGCTGCGGACGAAGCGGTCCGCGGCCGTGAGGCCGCGCAGCACGTCGACGACCAGGAAGACGGCGAGGTCGGCGACCGCGTCGGTCAGCACGTCGGGGGTGTTCGACACGACGATGCCACGACGCGAGGCCTCGGCCAGGTCGACGTTGTCGTAGCCGACGCCGAAGTTCACGATCGCCCCAAGGTCGGGCAGCGCGTCCATCTCGGTCGCTCCGGCCGGGGCGCCGCCACCGACGACCGCCACCTCGATCCCGGACGGATCCGCGAGCTCGTCGAGCGCCGGGGCGGCGTACCGCTCCACGAGCCAGTCACGCACGAAGGGCATCAACCCGCCGAGCTGGACAACACGGACCGGGTGCTGGGCGTCGGAGGTCACCGGGCCATCATGGCCTCGACGAAGGAGAACCCGTGACCGACCTGCTCGACCACCTCCGCTCGGCCGTCGGCGCCGACCACGTCCTGACCGACGACGCAGACGTGGCGGCGTACGTCGTCGACTGGACGGGCGTCCACGCCGGCCGGGCCCTGGCCGTGGTGCGGCCGGGCTCGACGGACGAGGTGGCCGCCGTGGTGGCCGCGTGCCACGGAGCCGGGGTCGCGATCGTCCCGCAGGGCGGCAACACCGGCCTCGTCGGCGGCGGCGTCCCGGACGGCTCCGGCGACCAGGTCGTGGTGTCGCTCGGCCGGATGCGCACCGTGCGAGACGTGGACCCGGTCGCCGGCACCATCACCGTCGACGCGGGCGTCGTGCTCGCCGACGTGCAGGCCGCGGCCTCGGAAGCGGGTCGGCTCTTCCCGATGTCGCTGGGCTCGGAGGGCAGCTGCACGATCGGCGGCAACCTCGCCACCAACGCGGGCGGCACGGCGGTGCTGCGCTACGGGATGACCCGCGAGCTGGTGCTCGGCCTCGAGGTCGTGCTGCCCGACGGCCGGGTGTGGGACGGCCTGCGTGCGCTGCGCAAGGACAACACCGGCTACGACCTCACCCAGCTCTTCGTCGGCTCGGAGGGCACGCTCGGCGTGATCACCGGCGCTGTCCTGCGGCTCTTCCCCGCCACCCCTCGCCACGCCACGGCCTGGGTCGCCGTCCCGTCGGTCGACGCCGCGGTGTCGCTGCTCGGGACCGCCCAGCAGCACGCGGGGGCCCACCTCGCCACCTTCGAGATCGCCAACCGCCAGGCCCTCGACCTCGTCCTCGCCCACCTGCCCGGTGCGAGCGATCCGCTGGCCGAGCCGAGCGAGTGGTACGTCCTCGTCGAGCTCGCCGGAGCCTCGTCCGACGGTGGTCTCGACGACGCCCTCGAGGCGATCCTCGGCTCCGCCGTGGACGAGGGCCTCGCCACCGACGCGGCGATCGCCGGCAGCCCCGCCCAGCGGTCCGCGCTGTGGGCGCTGCGCGAGGGGATCTCGGAGGCGCAGAAGGTCGAGGGCGCGACCCTCAAGCACGACGTCACCCTGCCGATCGCCGACCTCGCGGCCTGGGCGACCTCGATCGGGGCGACGCTCGACAGGATCCTCCCGGGCGTCCGTCCGGTGACCTACGGCCACGTCGGCGACGGCAACCTGCACTACAACCTGAGCGCCCCCGTCGCCCACGACGACGACCTCCGCGCGGCGGCCGCCGACCTCACGACGGCGATCTACGACTCGGTCGCCGCCGGCCACGGCTCCATCAGCGCCGAGCACGGCCTCGGTCGGACGAAGGCCGTCGCGGGGGCGTCGTACAAGTCCGGGGTGGAGGTCGACCTGATGCGAGCGATCAAGGCCGCGCTCGACCCCGCGGGCCTGATGAACCCGGGCGTTCTCCTACCCTGACCCTCCGGAACCCGGCAGCGGCGGGGCGAAGGACAGCGGCGCGATGCCATCGCCGTTCCACCTGCCGGTCCCGACGTACGTCGTGCCGCGCAGGTCGAAGGCGACCCGCACGTCGACCGGGGTGCTGCTGAGGACCAGCCGCTGCTGGCCGGACCCGAGCGGCTCGTCCAGCAGCTGGTAGTAGAAGGACCCGCGGTAGCCGCGCTGCCCACAGGCGAGCGACTCCGTGACCAGCGGCACGCTGACCCGGTGCTCGCGCCGCGCAGGAGGTGTGAGCCCCACCTCCGCGACAGGCGAGAGGTCACCCGTCGTCGGCTGGAAGGGGAGGTCGGCCAGCATCAGCTCGAGGGAGTAGCTGCCCTGCCCGAGGGAGGTCGGGGAGACGCCGAGATTGCCCGTCGGAGGATCCACCGGACCGTCCGCGGTGGTGGTCCAGGTGAAGCGGGTCGAGGTCGAGCCCTCAGGCCCGGAGCCGACGAGGTCCACCTCGTAGGTTCCGGCCTGGTCGGCAGGTGACAGCCGGAACCACTGCGGCCCGGTGCGCACCGCCTCCACCGTCGTGGCCCGCGGACACGTCTGACCCGCCGCGTAGAAGGTCGCGGCGAAGGTCCACCCGGGACGCGCGAACCAGAAGATGAGCCCGTCCTGCTCACCGAGGTCGGGACCGCCGCTGGAGTAGAGCAGCAGCCCTCTGCGGCAGTCCTCCTGCGCGCGCCAGCAGCTCGTGTCCGCAGGCAGCGCGATGTCGCGATCGGGCAGCCGGGCGACCAGGCCCGAGGGGAAGGGTTCGGTGGGGTCGAAGCTGGGATCCGGGCGCGCCGTCGTGGGCGAGGTCGTCACTGAGATGGTCGGCGCGGACGGCCCGGGCGCGTGACCCGCGGGTACCAGCACCCAGGCGCCGACTGCGACACCCGCGGCGGCGACGATGCTCGCCGCCACGGTCAGGACGGCGCGGCGGCGGGTGCGAGCAGTGCCGCGTATGCCCTCGAACGACGGGATGCTGGGCGGTGTGGCGGCGGTGACGCGGTCATCGAGCCACTGCTTGATGGGATCGGTCACGAGATCCTCCGGGGGTCGTCGAGGAGCGGCATCAGGGCCGCCCGGGCGCGGGCCAAGCGGGACTTCACGGTGCCCTCGGCGAGGTCGAGGACGCGGGCAACCTCGGCGACGGAAAGGTCGTGGAGGTGGTGGAGGAGCAGGACGGCGCGGTGCTCGGGAGTCAGGCTCGCCATCGCTTGGTCAAGGTCGAGGTCGAGGTCGAGGTCGAGGTTGTCATCCCCGCCACCAGACGTGTCGTGCTCGCGCACGCCTGCCTGCAGCCGCACCAGTCCGCGCCGGGCTACCTGGCTACGACGGCCGCGGCTGATCGCCAGCCGGGTCGCCACGCGGTAGAGCCACGCGGTGGGGTCGTCGTACGCACGAATGCGCCGCCAGTGGCGCAGCGCCTGGACGAACGTCTCCTGGGCGACCTCCTCCGCGTCGGCCGGGTTGCCGATCAGGACGGTCAGGTAGCCGACGAGGCGCGGACAGGCGGTGGCGTACAGCTCTGCCAGCTGGTCCTCCGGTCCCTGACCCATGCCACTCACACGCAGCAGCCCCCTACCCGGTTCCGTCCGATCTCCCCCGCCTAGTCTGGTGGTGTGAAGGCGCAGACGCTCGGACGTGTCCTGCTCGGCTCGGCGATGGTCGGCGCTGGCGTGCTCCACCTGACCACGCAGCGCGCGGAGTTCCAGGCGCAGGTGCCCGACTGGTTCCCCCTCGACGAGGACCTCACCGTCGTCGGCTCTGGCGTGGTCGAGATCGCCCTCGGCGGTGCGTTCGTCGCGCTGCCGAAGCACCGCCGCATGATCGGAGCGCTGCTCGCGGCGTTCTTCGTCGCGATCTTCCCGGGCAACATCGCGCAGTACGTCGAGGGCACCGACGCGTTCGGCCTCCACACCGACCGCGCCCGATTCGTCCGGCTGTTCTTCCAGCCCGTGCTGGTGCTCTGGGCGCTGTTGCCACAGGTGTTCCTGGCGCTGCTTTCGATCGGGGTGGCGGGGGGAGTGACGCGGGTGGGGGCGCTGGCGCAATCCATCGAAGATGCCGGCATGA
>JACRAA010000365.1 GCA_016213595.1 Actinomycetota bacterium
GTGCGCGACCACCTGCCACACGTGACCGTCGAACTCGATGAGATCGAACAACCGCAGCGACTTCACGGTCATAACGTGACCTGGGAACGGTTGCTCAGCGGCTGCCTCGTGTCCACCTGCAGTCGATGGGTGAACAGCAGATGGTAGACGTTCGCGCGGATCACGGACTCCAGGGTTCCAGCCTCCCTGGCGGCCGCAAGCACACCGTCTCCCAACGCCTTTCCATGCGCGAAGGCCTCCAGGATCGCCGCTGCGTCGTGCTGTGAGGGTGCGTTCCTGTCCTGGCGGTAGCCGGCCAGCCACCGCAGGTTGTCTGCCTCATCCTCGGGCAGGCCGGTGAACACGTCGTAGCCCCACCCGACCTCGGTGCACACGGCCTGGGTCATGGCCAGCTGACCACGCGCGTGTGCCGACAGTCCCTCTGGGGTCTTCACATCGACAAGGGTCCCGGTGCCGTCCGCCAACCGTACGAAGTAGTCGGGGACGTGGCTGTGGTGATGAGGCGTGCCCTTGGGCCACAGCAGGGCGATTGGCTGGGCAGCCAGCCTGACCACACTCTGGTTCCAGTCGGCCCACAACAGGTAGTCGCGTTCGAGCAGGCTCTCGAACGGCACATGCCCATGGTTCGTACTCGACCACAAATCCCCTCGTAGTTCCTCTTGCCCTGATAGGCGCTGTATCGCCGGGCCATCAGCGCGTCCTCCAACGGAACCGACAACAGATCCGAGGTGACGGGCTGGCCATCCGCCCAACAGCCCGACTCAGCCAACCGGTACAGGGCAAGAGTCGTTGAGGTCGCGTTCCGCGGAAAGCCCGATCCCGGCGCCATACACCTGCCCCCACTAGACGCACCATGTGTACACTCACACTAGTGCACGAATTGATGCTACATCAGGCTGAATCAGAACCTTGCACGGATCGGTCGGAAAGATGCACGCTCGAATGAGAAGGAACAGGCTGGGAGACACTCAGAAGACGCTCCCCGTCCTAGTCCGATAAGGTGCATTATGACATTACACCGGTGAACTCGGGCGTCACGCCTCCGCGTGAGCCTCGGTCATCCCCCGTCGACTGTGACGGATGAGGCGGTCTGCGGCCCGAGCGGCCAACGCCATGATGGTCAACGCCGGGTTCGCCGAGCCCTGGGTGGGCAGAGTGCTGCCGTCCACGACGTAGAGGTTCGGGACGCCGAAGACTCGATGGGCGTGGTCGACCACCCCGTCCTCGGCGCGGGCTGCCATCCGGGCGCCACCCACGAGGTGGGCGTAGCGGTCGATGGTCATCACCTCGGTCGCACCCGCGGCCTTGAGGATGGTCTCCATCGAGGCGGTAGCGGCTTTCGTGAGCTGCTTGTCGTTCTCGCACTGGCTGTAGGAGAAGTGGGCGACAGGCAGTCCGTGGCGGTCCTTCTCGTCGGCCAGAGTCACCCGGTTGTCCGCCTGCGGCAGGTATTCGCACAACGCACCGAGGGTGGCCCAGTGGACGTAGTCGCGCATGTACTCCCTCAGCGGCGCACCCCAGTGCCCTTGGGCGGTGACATGCTCGGACCAGGTGATCGGCAGGGGGCTGACGGTCTGGATGGACCAGCCACGTTTGTAGGGCTTGGCCGGGTCGGTCTCGTAGAAGTGTTCAGACGACACTTCCGGCGGCGGCCCCTTGTACATGCGGATCTCGTCGTCGAAGCGTCCGGCCGTCTGTGGCGCGCCCTGCACCATCAGGTACCGCCCGAGCTGGTCGTGCTCGTTCCCCAGACCGTGGGGGTAGCGGGCGGTCGCGGACAGCAGCAGCAGCCGGGGGGTCTCTATCGAGTACCCGCACACTGCCACGGCGCGGGCCCGCTGCACGTGCTCGACTCCTCCCCTCATGTAGTGGACGCCGGTCACGGCGCCGGTGCGGTCATCGACGGCCACGCGGGTGACCATGCTGTCCGAGCGGATCTCCGCGCCGTGGGCCAGCGCGTCAGGGATGTGCGTGATGAGCGGGCTGGCTTTGGCGTTGACCTTGCAGCCCTGCAGGCAGAAGCCGCGATAGATGCAATGGGGCCGGTTGCCGAAGCGACCGTTGGCAATCGCGACCGGCCCGACTCGGGCCTCGATGCCTGCCGCCCTCGCGCCCCGCAGGAAGATGTCGCCGTTACCGCCCACCGGGTGGGCATGGTGGGGATAGGAGTGCGCGTCACCCCAGGGCCAGTCCTGCCCGGCCACGGGGAGCTCCTGCTCGATGAGCTCGTAGAACGGCTTCAGGTCCGCGTAGCTGATCGGCCAGTCTGCGCCCACACCGTCCGCCGAGTGCGTGCGGAAGTCCGACGGGTGGAATCGGGGGGTGTACCCGGCGTAGTGGACCATCGACCCCCCCACACCGCGCCCGGAGTTGTTCGATCCCAGGGGTACGGGGTCGGCGCCGCCGATCTGTCGCGGCTCGGTCCAGTACAAGGTGTGGGCGCCGCGTTCATCGGAGACCCAGTCGGTATCGGGGTCCCAGAACGGCCCGGCGTCCAGGCACAGCACCCGCCAGCCTGCCCGGGCCAGCCGCTGGGTCAGGACGCCTCCACCCGCGCCGGCGCCGACCACCACGAGATCGACCTCGTCGTCGTCCTGGTAGCGGCGCATGTCCGTCCGCAGCTGATGGTTGGTGCGCGTGCCATCTTTCGGAACGAGCCACGCCGACTCGTTGCGGGACCGTATGGCGCGGTAGTTGCTGCGCATCACGAGCCCACCTCCCCCACAGCCCGCTGGTGCTCGTTGCGGGCCCGCTCCACGCGGGTGGCGAAGGTGACCGGGTCGACGTTGCTGTCCTCGGTGCCGGTGTCGGAGATCTCCCAGTGTTCGCGCGCGTTGACGCCGAGATTGAGGTAGCCGCGCGGGTAGGCCGGCCCGGGGAAGCCGATCTCGTTCCAGGTCCAGGGGTGAGAGTAGAACGCGGTGCAGGCGTACCGCGTCCACAGGCTCCACACGTGCGTCGCCGACCACCCGTGCCAGCTCTTCCCCTCGGAGCTCAGGTCCTGCACGGCCTGCACAACGGACACCTGTTCGTCACGCGTCAAGTGCGCGAAGTCGCGCCCCTCATCTCGCAAGCGTGCGTCCTGGTCGAGGAAAGCCAGGGCCTTGCGCCAGGCTTCGGCGTCTTCGGGCATGTCGTCGTAGTGCCACCCATCGGTCTCCCCCACTGCGAGGCGGGCGTCGATCAGAGCCAGCACCGGCACTCTCGGTTCGCGGTCCTGAGCCAGGAGCAGGTCCAGTAGCGGCCCCGCGACGCTGGCCTCGCCCTCGGTGAAGAACGCCAAGGAACCCGGCAAGGCCAGTCGGTCCAGCACGACGCCGGCGGTGACCTGGTCCCAGACGTCGACGCTGTCCAGCACGTCGAAACCGGGAAAGCGGCCCCGGTCCTGAGGGGTCACTGCCCGCTGGTCCTCGCTCCGGTAGGTCATCAGGCCTCCCCGCGCCACGCACGGCGTCGAGGTGAGTGGTCGTGGTTTCCCTCGCGCCGCAGGAGGGCAGCGAGCAGGCCCATGCCCCCCACCAGAGACGCCAGCAGGGGCGCGAAGACCGGTGGTCCGGCTTCCAGGTTGTAACCGGTGATCCCGCCGGGGCGCTGGGAGACACCGCGCAGATGCAGGTACGTGCCCTGCAGACCGTTGAGGACGATCGCCGCCGATGCCAACGGCAGGACGGTGTGTGCGACGCGGGCCGAGAAGACCGACGCGATGCCGGCCGGGATGGCGGTGGGCACGATGAAGATGGGCCACCACATCATCTTGTTGCCGAAGCTGGCCCCGTCGTGGGACATGTAGATCTCGGCTGTCGTGATGACCGCCCCGGCGGCGGTGAGTGCGGACAGGCTTCGTTCGAACCGTCCGGTCCGTACGTCGTGGAGAGCCTCGGCTACCAGGGCAGGGCCACCGCCAGTGGTGGTCTTGGGTCGTAGGCGCATGTCAGTCCTCGTTCCTGGCGCGGGAGAACCTCCCCCTGAGCCTTCTGCTTGATGCCTTGCTTGACGAGCCCCCGGGCGTCTTGGTCGCGGTGTGCCACGGCTTTTCATACAGGTCTACCTGCAACAGTTGCGGTTCGCAAGAGATACCCGGAGACTGGTCAGGTGACGACCGAACGTCCCGTTGCGCGCGGGCCTGATGACTCCGACCGTGAGGTCGACGTCGTGCTTGCTGCCTGCAGGGTGCTGGTCGCGGTCAGTGCGCAGTCGATCGCCGCCGTCCAGGACGTGGCGGATCTCGTTCAGGTGCGCGCGCTCGTGGTGATAGCGGACCGTGGGTCGGTCTCGCTCGGGGAGCTCGCGGAGGCGATGAGCATCCACCTGACCCGTGCGAGCCGCCTGTGTGAACGCTTGGTCAAGAAGGGCCTGGTGGACCGCGCCGATGACCCCGACAACCGGCGCCAGCTGACGTTGACCTTGACACAACTGGGACAGCGCGTCGTCGGCGAGGTCATGCGGCGGCGTCGCGATGCCATCCAGTCCATCCTCAGTCAGCTGGGCGCACGGGTGAGCAGCCAAGGGCGGGCCGACATGCTGTCTCTGTGGGAGGAGTTCGCGGCCGCCGGCGGAGAACCCTCTGATCGTGACCTGTGGGCGATGGGCTGGAGCACCTGAGTGCCCCTGCAGGGACGTCGCTGGCAAACCGCCAACAAACGGCAAGGGTCCGCCCACTGTCGCTGGCCGATGACGGCTCCGGTAGGTTTCAGACGCCGGAGCGCCCTCGAGTCTGTCCCCCCAAGCACTGATTCGGGCGCATCCGGCGGGCGGTCCAGGACCGCAGCCCGATCCCCTACTCGGGGAAC
>JACRAA010000366.1 GCA_016213595.1 Actinomycetota bacterium
GAGAAGGCGAGGACGGAGATCGCGTACAACGAACAGCGCTGCTCGGCATCCGGGTTGAAGCCGAAGACGCGGTAGACGCTGCGCTCGAGACGGGTGTGCCGGGGGTCGGCGAAGATGCGATGGATCCAGGTGCCGAGCGGTACGTGGATCACGGCCAGGATCGCCAGAACAGTGAGGACCGAGAGCACGGCAGCGAGGGCGGTGGACATGAGTCAGAACCGCTCCGGACGCGCCAGGGCGTACGCCAGGTACACGACGAGTGCCAGGCCGATCACCGCAGCAACGATGTCTTCGATCACGTGACCATGCTGGGTCGCCGACTGGAGGCGCAGAAGGCTTGTGTACGCGACCCTTACGGGCCTTGACACAATCCTGACCCTCGTGGCTCCGCTCCCACGGGCCCAGGGGGAGCCTCCGTGGTGGTCGGAAGACCGGCTTGCCGCCGGTGACGCCGAGGACAGTCCCACTGACGTAGCTCGCCTCGTCCGAGGCGAGGAACTCGAACCCGGCCGCGACCTCGACCGGATGCCCGACTCGGCCCAACCCAGCAGCGTCCGCCTCCTCCTGCGGCAGGAAGGCGTTGGCAACGTCGGCGCCTTCTTTCGCGTAGACGACAGCGACGGCCCTCCCGATGCCGGAGTCCCCACCCGTGATGAGCGCTCTGACCTACTCATGGCTGCGGCGGATCCGGCGTGCCGCACACGGTGAGACCCGCATGACGATGTGATCGGTCCCGACGACGCGACACGAGAACGGCTGGCTGGGGTTGCTCCGGCGGTACGTTGCTGGCTGTACGGGAGGACCTCAATGAGCGCTGTCTTTGTCACCGGTGCGACCGGGATCGTCGGATCGGCGGTGGTCCACCACCTCCTCGAGCGGGGTGAAAAGGTCGTCGCCGCGGTCAGGAACACCGCGGACTCCACCAGGCTGCCGATCGGCGCAGAGCCCCGGCTGTTCGCGTACGGATCGGCCCCAGCCGAACTGGCTCACGCGCTGGCAGGTACGGACCGCCTGTTCCTGATGCGCCCCCCGGCGATCGCCGACGTGGCCACCTACCTGTTTCCCGTGATCGACGCTGCGCAGGCCGCCGGCATCCGCCAGGTCGTGTTCTTGTCGCTGCAAGGGGTCCAGGCCAATCGGCGCACACCGCACCACGCCGTGGAGGCGTACCTGAGGAAGCGAGACGCCCCGTACACCTTCTTGCGGCCGAACTTCTTCATGCAGAACCTGTCCAACACCTACGCCGACCAGATCCGCGACCAGAACCGGATCTTCGTGCCCGCGGGCTGGTCCCGAACGGCGTTCATCGACGCGCGAGACATCGGTCGGGTCGCGGCCGCGGTCTTCACCAGCCCCGGTCACGAACGTCGCGCCTACACGCTGTCCGGAGAGCAGAGCCTGACCTATGCCGACGTCGCTCGCACCATGAGCCAGGTGCTCGGACGGGCGATCACCTATGCCCGGCCCAGCGAGACCGACTACCTGGACGAGCTCGCCAGACAGGGCAAGCCACAGGACTACATCGACGTCCAGAAGATGATTCACCGAGTAGTCCGGCTCAACATCTCTGCCTTTCCCAACCGGACCGTACGACGGCTCACCGGAGAACCCGCCACCGACCTCGCACAGTTCGTCCGCGACCACGAAGATGCTTGGTCACCGGACGGGAGGCGCAGCTGACGGTCAAGGGCAGGCACCGTCCGGGGCGGAAGCCCCCGTCGTGGTCAGAAGACCGGCTTGCCACCGGTGACGCCGAGGACAGTCCCGCTGACGTAGCTCGCCTCGTCCGAGGCGAGGAACACGAACCCGGCCGCGACCTCGACCGGATGCCCGGCCCGGCCCAACGGCGTGTCGGCCCCGAAGGTCTTGACCTTCTCCGGCTCCATGGTGGCGGGGATCAGCGGTGTCCAGATGGGGCCTGGTGCGACGGCGTTCACCCGGATCCCGCGGGACCCCAGCTCCCCGGCCAGGTTCACCGTGAGGTTGTTGAGGGCCGCTTTGGTGGCCGCATAGTCGAGCAGGTGCGAGGACGGGCTGTACGCCTGGATGGAGGTGGTCACGATGATCGCACCGCCGCCCTCGAGCTCCTTGGCGAGCGCCTGGGCGAGCCAGAAGGTGGAGAAGACGTTCGTGGCGAAGGTGCGTTCGATCTGCTCCGGCGGGAACTTCTCCAGCTCGTCGTAGGTCATCTGAAAGGCGGCATTGCAGACCAGCACGTCAAGGCCGCCGAGCTCGGCCACGGCCTGCTCGGCCAGGGTGGCGCAGGCATCGTGGGTGCGCAGGTCCGTGGGGAAGAGCGAGCAGCGCCGTCCGGCCTCGCGCACCAGTCGCGCCGTCTCAGCAGCGTCCGCCTCCTCCTGCGGCAGGAAGGCGATGGCAACGTCGGCGCCCTCTTTCGCGTAGACCACAGCGATGGCCCTCCCGATGCCGGAGTCCCCACCCGTGATGAGCGCTCGCTTCCCCGTCAGCCGTCCGCGGGGCGTCCAGCTCCGCTCCCCATGGTCCGGATGGGGATCCAGAGCCGCCTCGGTGCCAGGCCACTCCTGTTGCTGGCTTGGGATGCTGCTGAGCTCCGACATGGTCAACCTCCGGTCGCGGACCCGCGAGGTGCAGGTCGATGCCCACCCTGATACCCGGCAGGCGCCAGGCCACACCGCCAGGTGCACCAGTCGATGTGATCACCTAGTCCGGCCCTCTCAACCCCCCGGACCTGCCTACCCGCGTTCTTGCCAGACGCGGTGACGGGGACGTGTTCGGGGTACAGGGTCTCGTTAGCCCTCGCCAAGTGGACGGGCTGCTCGTCTCTCTCGGAGGTCACCAGAATGACGTCTTCACCTCAGAACGCACACACGCTCGAGACCGTGTCCGCCCAGTTCCGGGAGCTCATGGGAAGCATTGCCGAGCCGTCGGGAGTGCTCGACGTGGACGGCGTCGTCAGGTGGGCCGCGGCATCGGTGGACGGAGCGGACTACTCGGCGATCACGCTGTCCCGTTCAGGGAGGGAGCCTCGGACCATCGCAACCAGCGGCGAGGTACCGCCCAAGGTCGACGCCCTGCAGTACGAGCTGGACGAGGGCCCCTGCGTGGCGGCCCTGAGCGAGAACGACATGATCTGGATCAACGACCTGACCGTTGACGACACATTTCCCCGGTTCGCGCCGGGTGCGGTGGCGCTCGGTGTGAGGTCGATGCTCAGCACCCGGTTGATGCTGTCCGAGAACGACCGCGCGGCCTTGAACCTGTACTCCCACCGTCCGAGAGCATTCACCATGGACCAGCTCCCGCTGGCCGCGATCTACGGCTCCTTCGCCTCGCTCATACTCATCAACGAGCTCCAGGAGAACCGCATCATGAACCTGGAGCGGGCTCTCCAGAGCAACCGCGAGATCGGCATCGCCATCGGAATCGTGATGGCTCAGCAACGGTGCACGCGCGAGCAGGCGTTCGAGCAGCTCACCCGTGCCAGCCAGAACCTCAACCGACGCCTCCATGACATCGCCGACGAGGTCAACCACACCGGTCAGCTTCCTCACCGATGAGCTCTCCAGCCGGGACCCGCAGGTTTTGCCCCCACTGCCGCCATGTCGCGGAACACTGGCCTGCGTGCCTCCACATGGCGAGGACATCGAGTGCACGTGGCAGGAGAAGTCATGTCAACACCCTTCGAGACCGTCGAGCTCACGAGGCAGGGCGCAGAGCGCTCTCTGGAGGTCGGTGAGGGCATCATCCGCCTCGCTCCTGCCTGGGTGCCGCGTGTCTTCTCGACGCCCGGGCGGCGGCTTCGCTTGCACGCCGACGACTACTACGCCTACGGCCTGGGTCGGGGCGGGATCGACGAGCGGTGGATCGCGTCCCCGATCCGCGCCGACAACGGTCCGGCGGCCACCCCGTACGAAGGGCTGAGCCTCGTCGTCGACCCCGAGGGCGGGTTGCTGCCGTTCGACGAGTTCATCGCCCACCACGCTGAGGCCCTGATCGGTGCGCGGCTCTGGGACGCGTACGGCCAGTGGCCGGTGTTCGCGAAGTTCTTCGACAACGAGGGCGCACTCCCCTTCCACGTGCACCACCGCGACCAGGATGCCTTCCCCCTGGGAAAGGTCGGCAAGCCGGAGGCGTACTACTACTCACCCCAGATGAACAACCACCTGGGGGATCAGCCCATCTCGTTCCTCGGCCTCCAACCCGGCGTCACCGTAGACACTCTGAAGGAACGGCTCGAATGGTTCGGCCGGGGCGGTGACAACCGGATCACGGAGCTCTCACTCGGCTACCGGACCCAGCTCGGCACGGGGTGGGACATCCCCGGCGGCGTCTTGCATGCCCCGGGCAGCGCCTGCACGTACGAGCCGCAGGCAGCCTCCGACGTCCTGTGCATGTGCGAGTCGTGGAGCAACCACCGCGAAGTCCCGGATGAGCTGCTCTGGAAGGATGTCCCAGCCGGTCGGGTCGGCGACCTCGACTACATCATCGGACTGCTCGACTGGGACAAGAACGTCGACCCGAGCTTCGCAGTCACCCGCCGGCTCATCCCCTTCGAGACGGCCCAGTCGGTGGCGGACGGCGGCCGGGCATACGTCGAGAAGTGGATCGTGTTCAAGTCGCCGACGTTCAGCGCGAAGGAGCTGACGGTCAAGCCTGGGCAGGTCGTCACGATCACGGACACCGATGCCTACGGCGTGATCGTGGTGCAGGGGCACGGACGCTTCGGCGCCCACACCGCCTCGGCCGCCACTCTCGTACGGTTCGGTCAGCTCACGCAGGACGAGTTCTTCGTGTCCGAGTCCGCGGCCCAGGCGGGCGTCCGCATCGTCAACGCGAGCGCGACCGAGGA
>JACRAA010000373.1 GCA_016213595.1 Actinomycetota bacterium
CGAAGCGTCGCATCATCAGTCCGAGCAGGCCCAGCACCAGCAGCAGGAACAGGTCGAAGGCCTGCAGGTTGGTGGCGTAGGCGCCGAGCGTGGCGAAGAACAGGATCCCGGCGTAGAGCTGCGGCCGGGGGATGCGCAGCAGCTTGGCCCACACCGGCGCGAGCGGCAGGTTGAGCACCAGGAGCAGCAGGTTGCCGAGCAGCAGGCTGGCGAGCAGCGCCCACACGAGGTCGGGCTGGTCGGTCATCAGGCTCGGGCCGGGCTCGATGCCGTAGCCCTGCAGGGCCGCGAGCATCACGGCCGAGGTCGCGGTGACCGGGAGGCCGAGGGCGAGCAGCGGCACGAACGTTCCGGCCGCCGAGGCGTTGTTGGCCGCCTCCGGTCCGGCGACGCCCTCGATGGCGCCCCGGCCGAACTCGTCGTTGCCACGCCGGACGGCCAGTTTCTTCTCGGTGACGTAGGAGAGGAACGTGGGGATCTCCGCGCCGCCGGCCGGGAGGGCGCCGAACGGGAAGCCGAACGCCGTCCCGCGCAGCCACGGGCCCCACGACCGCTTCAGGTCGGTGCCGCTCAGCCAGGGCTGGCCGACCGGGATGACCCGCACCGGGCTGCGCCGCAGGTGGGCAGCCACCCAGAACGCCTCGCCGAGGGCGAAGATCGCGACCGCCACGACGACGATGTCGATGCGTCCTGCCAGGAGCGGCTGGTCGAAGCTGAGCCGCGTCTGGCCGGTGTTGAGGTCGAGCCCGACGAGGCCGATGGTGAGGCCGAGGAAGAGCGCGATGAAGCCGCGCAGCGGTGAGCCGCCCAGCACGCTCGTCACGCTGACCATCGCGAGCACCATGAGGGCGAAGTAGGACGGGGCGCCGATCTCGACCGCCACGGACGCGAGCGCCGGAGCGAAGAAGACGACCAGCATGGTGCCGATCGTGCCGGCGATGAAGGATCCGATGGCGGCGGTGGCCAGCGCTTGTGACGCCCGTCCGACCTTGGCCATCAGGTTGCCCTCCAGCGCCGTCATCACTGATGCCGACTCGCCTGGCGTGTTGAGCAGGATCGCGGTGGTCGAGCCGCCGTACATCCCGCCTTAGAAGATCCAGGCGAACATGATGAAGGCCGGGATCGGGTCGAGGCCGAAGGTCACGGGCAGCAGCAGCGCGACCGCCATGGCCGGGCCGATGCCGGGCAGCACGCCGACGAAGGTGCCGAGGAGCACGCCGATCGCGGCGAAGAGCAGGTTCTGCGGCGTCAGGCTCGAGCCGAAGCCGTCCATCAACAGGTTGAGGCTGTCCATCAGAGCACCCCGTCCAGGATCCCGGCGGGGAGGATGACGCCCAGTCCCTCATGGAAGAAGTACCAGCTGAGCACCGACAGCACGAGGCCGACGATGAGGTCGCGCACGAGCGTCCGGCTGCCGAGGGCCCAGGCGGCGCCGACGAACAGCAGTCCACCGCTCAGCGCCCACCCGACGAACGAGATGGTCAGTGCGGTGGCGAGCAGCACGCCCACCAGCTTGAGGACGGTCACCCAGTCCGCGGGTTGGCGCAGGTCGACGTCCTCGCCCCCCTCGGCCTCCGGAACGCTGCCGCGGAAGGTCGCGAGGGCGAGGAGCACGCCGAGCGCCACGGTGCCGGCGCCGATGGCGTAGGGGAAGGCGCGCGGGCCGACCGGGTCGCCGAAGCCGATCCGGAGGGTCGTCGCCTCCCAGAAGGTGTAGGCGCCGACCACCACCAGGAGCGCGGCGAGGCCGAGCTGGGACAGGTCGCGGTCCGGGGCCGGCGACTGCTGGGTGGGCGCAGTGTCAGGGGATTCCAGTGATGTGCTCACAGCAGGTCCAGCTCCTCGAGGGTGGTGGCGACGCGTTGGTCCTGCTCCTGCAGGAACGCCGTGAAGTCGTCGCCGGTCGTGAACTTGTCGATCCAGCCGTTGTCCTCGAGCGCCTGTTGCCACTCGGGGGTCTCGTGCATCTCCTCGAGCATCGCGATGAGCTCGTCGCGACGCTCGTCGCTGATGCCGGGGGGCGCGAAGACGCCGCGCCAGTTGGTGAAGACCAGGTCGATGCCGGCCTCCGTCAGGGTGGGGGCGTCACCGATGCCGTCGCCGTCGAGACGCTCCTCGCCGGAGACGGCGAGCAGGCGCAGCTCCCCGGACTCCAGCTGCCCGGTGAACTCACCGACGCCGGAGAAGCCGACGTCGATCTTGCTGCCGAGCAGCGCGCTGGTGAGCGGGCCGCCGCCGTCGTACGGCACGTAGCGCACCTCCCGGGCGTCGATGTCGACGGCCGTGGCGAGCTGCATGGGGAAGAGGTGGTCGGGGCCGCCGGGGGACGAGCCGCCGCCGACCACGATCGAGCCCGGGTCGTCCTGCCAGGCCTGCACCAGGTCCTCGATGGACTCGTAGGGCGAGTCGGCCGGGACGAGCACGCCCTCCTGGTCCTCGATGAGCTGCGCGAGCGGAGTGGCGTCGTCGAGCTTGTAGGGCGCTCCGAAGGAGTAGAGGGAGCCGACGACGCCGAGACCGGCGGTCATCATCGTGCGCTCGTCGCCCTCGAGGTTCATCAGC
>JACRAA010000374.1 GCA_016213595.1 Actinomycetota bacterium
AGGTCATTCTCGTCGACGCGGCCGGGCAGCGAGTCGGGACAGCACCCCGGCTCGAGGTCCACACGACGACCACTCCACTGCACCTCGCCTTCTCGACGTACCTGTTCAACGCCCGTGGCGAGGTCCTGCTGACGCGGCGAGCACTGGGCAAGAAGACCTGGCCGGGGGTCTGGACGAACTCCTGCTGCGGTCACCCGCGCCCGTCGGAGTCACCGGAGGATGCCGCGCGGCGTCGGATCCGCGAGGAGCTCGGCCTCACCGTCGGCCCGCTGGTCCCTCTCCTTCCCGACTTCCGCTACCGCGCCGTCGACGCCTCGGGCGTCGTGGAGAACGAGATCTGCCCGGTCTACGCCGGCTACGTCACCGAAGCCGATCCCCGTCCGAACCCCGACGAGGTCGCCGAGTGGGCCTGGGTGCCGTGGGACAGGTTCGCCGAGGCCATCACCGCCACCCCCCACGTCTACAGCCCCTGGGCCGCCCTCCAGGTGCCGCTCCTCGTCGCGCAGGGCTCAGCGACCGAACCCGCCACCCCGCGACTGCCGGACGTCGAGGGCGTGTGCCGGGACGTGGACGAGCTGCTGACCACCGAGGTCATGGCCCTCGCGCGGGAGTGGCAGACGTACGTCGACGGCAACGGCGTCGATGTGCTCCCCATGGACCTTCCGGCCTGGCTAGGGGACCTGCTCGTCGGTCGTGGCAAGCGCCTGCGCGTGACGATGAGCTACTGGGGCTTCCTCGCAGCGGGCGGTAGCCACGGGTCGGGGGAGTACCGCCACCTCGTCCGAGCCGCGGCCGCGCTCGAGGCGCTCCACCTGTTCGCCCTCGTCCACGACGACGTCATGGACTGCTCCGGCTCACGCCGGGGACGCCCCTCCGCGCATGTCGAGGCCGCGCACTGGCACATCGCTTCCGATGGTGTCGGCGACGCCGCCCTGTTCGGCACGAACATCGCCGTCCTGCTCGGCGACCTCGCCCACACGGTGGCGGACCGCATCGCCGACGACCTGCCGAAGCCGTTGCGGAAGGTCTGGTACGCGTTGTGCGTGGAGCTCGTCGCCGGCCAGCGAGCCGACCTCACCGGGACGGCCGCCGGCCGCAGGGACCTTGCCCATGCAGACCACGTCGCCCGCCTCAAGTCCGGGCGCTACTCCATCGAGCGCCCTCTCGAGCTCGGCGCTCTCGCGGCGGGCGCGATGCCCGACGTCGTCGACGTCCTCCTGGACTGCGGCGAGCACATCGGACGGGCGTTCGCCCTGCGCGACGACTACCTGGGTGTCTGGGGAGACCCACTGCTCACGGGGAAGCCGGCAGGCGACGACCTCCTCGAGGCGAAGGCGACGGTGCTGCTCACCCTGGCGCGAAGCCGGTTGAGCGGGCATGCGGCGTACCTCCTCGCGCGTCTGGGGACGTCCGACGTCACGCCGGCCGACATCCCCGTCCTCGTCTCCGCGATGACTGCGGCCGGGGTCGACCAGGCTCTCGAGGACCTCATCGCCGGCGAGTACGACGCCGCCATCTCCTGCCTCGACGAGTCGGCACTGGACCGGCTGGGCGTGGCCGGCATCCGGGACGCGGCCCGTGCCATCGCTTGGCGTGACGCATGAGCCGAACGACCGACCGCGCCGGGACCGTGGCGGTCGTCGGAGCCGGGCTGTCCGGCCTCAGCGCGGCGCTGCACTGTGCCGGTGCCGGCTACCGGGTGACCCTCCTGGAGACCCTGGACATCCCGGGAGGCCGTAACGGGAGTCTGGACCAGGACGGCTTCCGCTTCGACACGGGTCCCGTGGTGTTCACGATGGTGGACCTCCTCGAGCAGGCGTTCGCCGCGGTGGGGGCGCGGATGGCTGACTACACGACCCTCACTCAGCTCGACCCCGCGTACCACGCGTTCTTCGCCGACGGATCCCGCCTGCTCGTACGACCGGGGCACGAGAAGATGCGCGACGAGATCGCCCGCGAGTGCGGGCCGAGGGACGCCGCGGCCTTCGACACGTTCGTCGACTGGCTGAAGCGCCTCTGCGACGTCGAGCTCCCCCACTTCATCGACGCCAACTTCAACTCGCCCCTCGGCCTGCTGCGCTCGCCGTCCGCGGCGCTCGAGCTGCTCCGGCTGCGGGCCTTCGGGCGCCTCGACGCGGAGGTGTCCCGACGGTTCGCCGACGACCGCCTGCGGCGCATCTTCAGCTTCCAGGCGATGTACGCGGGCCTGTCGCCCACACGGGCGCTCGCGCTGTACGCCGTGATCACGTACATGGACTCTGTCCGGGGGGTGTACTTCCCGGAGGGCGGCATGCACGCGGTACCGGTCGCGATGGCACGAGCCGCCCGGGACGCGGGCGTCGAGGTCCGCTACGGGACGCGCGTCGAGCGGGTCCATCGGGCCCGGGACGGGCGGGCGGCCGGTGTCGTCCTCGAGGACGGCGAACGAGTGGGCGCGGATGCTGTTGTGGTGACGGCTGACCTGCCGGTCGCGTACGAACGGCTCCTTCCTGGGGTCCGCAGCCCGCGCGTCGCCCGTCGCGGGCGCTACTCGCCGTCAGCCGTCGTGTGGCACGTGGGCATGAAGGGCGCGACCATCCCTGAGGGCGCGGGGCACCACAACATCCACTTCGGGGGGGCCTGGGAGGACGCGTTCGTCGACCTGCTCGACCGGGGACGGCCCATGGCCGACCCGTCGCGGTTCGTCGCGGTGCCGTCGATGCACGACCCGGGCGC
>JACRAA010000375.1 GCA_016213595.1 Actinomycetota bacterium
CTTGCCACGGCCCGACTCGATGAAGCAGTTGGCATGCCCGTCGAAGGCGTGGGTCATCGGCTTGCCGGCGTAGGCCTGCACGAAGTTCTCGACGAACACGTCGACCGAGAAGTGAGCAACGGATCCCGCCTTGGAGGTCGGGATGTTGCCAGCGTCACCGACCGCGAAGATGCGCTCATGCTGGGTGACCGCGAAGGTCTTCTTGTCGACGGGGACGAAGCCGAGGTCGTCGCCGAGGCCCGAGTCGGTCACGTACTGCGCGCCCATGTTCGTGGGGACCGTGACGAGCAGGTCGAACGGCAGCTCGCGGCCGTCGTAGCCGACGATCGCCTTCTTCTCCGGGTCCACCCGCTCGATGGCGAAGTCGGTCGCCAGCCGGATGCTGCGGTCCTTGAGCACACCGCCGAGCTTCTTGGACGCGACGGGTTTGGTGAAGGCGCCGTCGAGGGGCGTGACGTACGTCATGTCCACCAGGTGACGCATCCGCTTGTGTCGGAAGTAGTCGTCGGCGAGGAACGCGAACTCCAGCGGGGCCACCGGGCACTTGATGGGCATCTCGGTGATGTGGACGAGCAGCTTGCCGCCCTTGAACTCGTCCAGAGCCTTCTTCAGGGCCACCGCTCCGTCACGGGTGTAGAAGTCGAACGCCGACTTGCGCCAGATGCGGTCGTCGGTGAGACCTTCGGTCATGTCGGGGCGCGGTGTCGTACCCGTCGCGATGACCAGCCAGTCGTAGCCGAGCGTCTGGCTCTTGAGGGTGACCGTACGAGCCTTGGGGTCGACCGAGACGATCTCGTCCATGACGAGCTTCACCTTCCGGTTCAGCTGCGCCTTACGGGACTTTCGGACCCGCCGGGGGTCGGACATCCCGAACGGGATGAAGAGGTAGCCGGGCTGGTAGTCGTGGTCGTCGTCCTTGTCGACCACAGTGATGCGGGCGTCGGGCGGCAGTGCCTTGACCAGCATGTTGGCGAGCATCGTTCCTGCCGTGCCCGCACCGAGGATCAGTACCTGAGACATGCAGGAACCATAAACCCGAGGGGGTATGCGGCCTGACGGCGCCCCCCCTCTATGACAGGACCCTCAGAATGCCGGGCGAGCGAGGCTCACATTCCCCAGTGGCCCCACCTGCCAGGCCAGCGACGCAGTCCCCGCCGCCACGTCGGCGGTCACCTCGAGGACGTGCGGGCTGAACAGGGGGACGACCCGCGCCTGGAGGGTCTCAGGGCTGGTCCACCCGCCCGTGCCGGCGGCGCCCAGACCGCCGACCGTCGCGGTCCGGGCCCAGCTACCGTCCCCGAGCGGAACGGTCACGGGACCGCTCCCGTCGTCGAGCGTGATCCCGTCGGCGTCGACGACGACACGTCCGGTCGCTGCAACCATCCCGGACGCCTCGCCCGTGGCCACGAGCTCGTGGCGCCCGGCGATCGCCGGAACCGACGACCGGAGGGTGGGCAGCGACCGCTCAGCAAGGAAGCCGTCGAGGTCGTACGAGCCTACGAGCGGCTGGTCGGACAGGCCGGGCAGGAGGTGCTCCCAGACGAGGTCGAGCTCGAGCTGCATGTCCTCGACCTGCGCGCCGGCGGCGAGGACGAGGTCCTGGTCGGGCAGGAGCAGGCAGAGCTGTCCGAACGCGCCGTCGCCCCGCCAGCCGTGCCGGCTGCGCCACATCTGGTAGCCGTAGCCCTGCGACCAGTCCGGGTTGCCCGGCCCGTTGGGGATGTGGACGCGCATCGCGTCGTCGGTCCACGCCTGCGGCAGGATCCGCTTGCCGCCGTACTCGCCGCCCTGGAGCAGCATGAGCCCGAGGCGTGCGACCGCGTCGAAGGGGATGTGCAGTCCGGAGAAGCCCATGTCGTACGGACCCAGGGGGAGCCAGTGGAGCTCGCCGACGCCGAGCGGGTCGAACAGCCGCGGCCGGAGGTACTCGTGCAGCGGCTGGCCGCTAACCGTCTGCACGATCGCGGACAGCGTGAGCGTGCAGCCCTGGTTGTAGCAGAACACCGATCCGGGCTCGCGGTCCGGCTCGATCCGGAGGAACGACCCGACGGGGTCGGCCGCGTCGATGGAGGTCATCGTGTCCGTGGTGTGGCCCGAGGCCATCGACAACAGGTTCCGTACGGTGACCGCCTGCGCCCGCGGGCCGAGGCCCGAGACCTCCGGGAAGTACGACGCGGCTGAGGCGACGAGGTCGACCAGTCCCTCGGCCCCCGCCAGGCCGATGGCGGAGGCGGTGAAGGTCTTCGACAGCGAGTACTTCTGGACCATGTCGGTCGGACGGTACGGCGCCCAGGTGCTCGAGACGATGACATGGCCGTGGCGGATGACCGTCAGTGCGAACGGCCTGACCCCGTTCCCCTCCCACGCCTCGACGAGCGCCTGGACGGCGCGGGGGTCGACGCCTTGGGCTTCGGGGGACGAGAGGGGAGGCAGGTAGGCGTTCACCCGTCCGAAGATAGTCGCCGCTGCAGGGGTCAGGGGCCGGACGGCACGTGGTGATTGCGTCGTGGGCCGATCCCTAGACTGCCGCCATGACGTCACGCGTGGCCCTCGACGGAGGACAGTCGGGGTGCCGGGCTCGAGACGCCGCCGGCCGGGTGTGGGAACGCGCGGGGATCGACACCTCGAGGCCGCGCATCCCCCAGCTGGCCGCGGCCATCCGTGCCGCCGCTCCCGAGAGTGCCGAGCGAGTGCTGGTCGGTACGACCGGGCTGGGCGTGGAGGACACCGCGGCCGCGCTGCTGGAGGAGCTGGCGGACCACGGGACCCGCTCGGTGTACCTGGCCCACGACTCGGTGACCAGCTACCTGGGCGCGCTCGGGGACCGTACGGGCTGCGTCGTGGCGGCAGGTACGGGTGTGGTGACGCTGGGCGTGGGAGCCACCCGGGCGGGACGGGTCGACGGCTGGGGCTGGATCCTCGGCGATGCCGGCAGCGGCTTCTGGATCGGCCGACGCGCCATCGACATGGCGCTGCGGGCGTTCGACGGGCGTGGGCCTGCCACAGCCCTCCTCGACCTCGTCCGTGCCGACTTCGGCGACCCCGCCCTCGCCTAC
>JACRAA010000376.1 GCA_016213595.1 Actinomycetota bacterium
AGGGGCATGAAGAACGCACTGCCCATCACGAGCATCCACAGGTGCAGGAGGTCGTGGAAGAGGCTGTTGCGCAGCGTCAGGTCGTACAGCCCGCTCGTGTAGAGGACGAACGGCATGACGATCATCGCGCCGGTCGTCAGTGGCGGGAACAGCACCACCTTGGCGAGCCGGGAACCGACGAGCCACAGCAGCGCGGACCGCAGGCGACCAGGCAGCGTCCGGAGCGCGAGCGTGACCGGTGCCCCCTGCGCGAGCGCCACGGGGATCGTCATCGACAGCATCATGTGCTGAACCATGTGGACGCTGAACAGGACGGTGTCGTAGCCGCCGAGCGGTCCGATCGTCGCGTACGCCAGCTGCACCATGCCGACCATCCAGAACCCTGTCCGGCTGGCGCTCCAGGCGTCGCCACGCCGGCGAAGCACCCGGACGCCCCACAGGTAGGCGCCCACGAGCACGAGCAGAGCAGGTCCCGCGAGCCAGTCCCACTCCCAGTCCGTGAGCAGACCGAGAAGCGTCAGCGGCGGCACCCCCTCACCGGGGGTCGCATGAGCCGGGAAGGGCCAGATCGGCATCAGCCCATCATGCCAGGGGGTACCCCGCGTCCAGGACCCCCGAAGAGGCGGCGTAACATGTCGCGCCCATGTGGCATGGCGCTACCAACCTGTGCTCATAATGGGCCCGTGGCGAACACCGAGACAGCCGATGCCTTCCCGGCGGAGTCCCTCAACCCCATAGCGGGTCCCAGGCTTCGCGGCATCCCCGGTCGTCCTGACATCGTGGCGGTCGGAACGATCATCTGGCTCGCGAGCGAGCTGATGTTCTTCGCCGCGCTGTTCGCCGCCTACTTCACCATCCGGAACGTCACGAACTCGGCAGCCGCTCCCGGCAGCACCTCCCTGTGGAGGTATGGGCACAGCCTGCTCGACATCCCCTACGCGGGCGTGAACACGCTGGTCCTCGTCGCGAGCTCCGTCACCTGCCAGCTCGGTGTGCACGCGGCCGAGCACATGCGGGCCTCCCGGGCGGGGAACCTCTTCCAGGTCATGAAGTGGGGGATGCGGGAGTGGTACACCCTGACGTTCGTCATGGGCTCCGTCTTCGTCTCCGGCCAGGTGTGGGAGTACTTCAACCTCTTCCACGAGGGCCTGACGCTCTCCTCGAACGTGTACGGGTCCCTGTTCTTCCTCGCGACCGGCTTCCACGCGCTGCACGTGACCGGCGGGCTCATCGCGTTCCTGCTGCTCATCGGTCGTACGTACCTGACGCGCCAGTTCACGCGCGAGCAGCTCGTGAACTCGATCGTCGTCTCGTACTACTGGCACTTCGTCGACGCCATCTGGGTCATCCTGTTCTTCGTCATCTACCTGCTGGAGCTGATCTCGTGAGCGAACGCATCCGACGCCGCCGGACTCGCAGGTCGCCTCTCCGCCGCGCCGCCCTCATCGGGGCGGCCCTCGTCGTCATGGGGGGTCTCTCCGCGATCGCTGCGCCGACGGTGTCGAGCGCCTCGCCGCTGCCGACGGAGATCAGCACCGGTCAGCAGATCTTCACCAAGAACTGCTCCTCGTGCCACGGCCTGAACGCGCAGGGCGTGACCGTCAACGGCACCGTGATCGGCCCGAACATCCAGAACGCGGGCGCCGCCGCCGTGTCCTTCCAGATGTCGAGCGGCCGCATGCCGATGGCCGGTCCGCAGCAGCAGGCCCAGCGCAAGCCGAACACCTTCTCCCCGGAGGAGATCAAGGCCGTCGCGGACTACGTCGGAGGCCTGGGCAAGGGTCCCGGCATACCCAACAGCTCGCAGTACGACCCCACGGGCCTGACAGCGGAGCAGATCGCCAAGGGTGGCGAGCTCTTCAGGACCAACTGCTCGGCATGCCACAACTACGCGGGCAAGGGTGGCGCCCTTTCCAACGGGAACTACGCCCCGCCCCTCACCGGCACCGGGGTCACGAACGAGCAGATCTGGGAGGCGCTGCGGACCGGCCCCCAGGCCATGCCGGTCTTCTCCCCCAGCCAGCTCTCCGACGATGACGCGAAGTCGATCATCGCCTACCTGTCCAGCGTGAACTCCGCGCCCGAGAGCGGCTACTCCCTGGGTGGCATCGGCCCCGTGACGGAGGGCGCTGCAGCCTGGATAGTGGGCATCGGCGGCCTCGTCGGCTTCGCCCTGTGGATCGCTTCGAGAGGAGCCAGGGCGCGATGAGCTCCGACCTGGAAGTCACCCGCACGCACCCGGTCCCCGACCCCGGAATCGAGGAGCACGTCGAGCGGTGGGTGGACGTCGACCCAGCCGCCTCGCGGCGTGCGGAGCGCCAGGTCGCCGCCTGCTTCGGCCTCGTACCGCTGCTCGCCCTCGGGTTCGTCGCCGTCTACTTCTTCGTGCCGAAGACCTGGGCCGTACAGTTCGCCGGTCTCCATGCGCCCGCCCAGCACGTGTGGCTCGGCCTCCTGAGCGGCCTCGCCATCCTGCTCGTGGGCATCGGCGCGGTCCAGTGGGCCCGACTCCTCATGGGCGACCAGGAGATCAGCGAGGAGCGGCACCTCGCGAGCTCGGACGCCGCGACACGCGAGGAGGCCCTCGCGGAGGTCCACGAGGGGATCGCCCAGAGCGACCTGCCACGTCGCAAGCTCATCGGGACGACGCTCAAGATCGCCCTCCCCGCGCTCGTGCTGCCCGCGCTGGTCCCGCTGCTCGACATGGGGCCGTGGCCCGGCCCAGGCACCCGTGCCGCGACGATCGAGAAGACGATCTGGGCCGAGGGGATCCACCTCGTGACAGACGTCACCTACAAGCGGATCAAGGCGACCGACATGGCCGTCGGAGAGCTCGTGAACGCGGCTCCGGAGAACATCAAGGACCTCAGCGGGGAACCGGCCAAGGCCGCCGTTGCCACCGCGAAGGCCGCGATCATCATTGTGCGGATGGACCCGGCGACCATCAAGATCCCCGCCTCGCGCAAGGACTGGCAGGTCGACGGCATCCTCTGCTACTCGAAGATCTGCACCCATGTGGGCTGCCCCATCAGCCTCTGGGAGCAGACCACCCACCACCTGCTCTGCCCGTGCCACCAGTCGACCTTCGACCTCGGCAACTCGGGTGTCGTCGTGTTCGGCCCGGCCGGTCGCTCGCTGCCGCAGCTGCCCATCACCACCGACGCCGACGGCTACCTCGTGGCGCGCAGCGACTTCACCGTCCCGGTCGGCCCGAGCTACTTCGAACGGGACTCCACCCACGACTACAAGAACGGGGACAACTGATGGCTAAGCCCACGACAGTCTCCACCGACTCCGAGGCTCTGAAGAGCTCCACACCTCCTGGCCGGCCGCCGCTGGCCGGTCTCGGCGGTCCCGTCGGCTGGCTCGACGACCGCATCGGCCTCGCCAAGCTCAGCCGGCACAACCTCCGCAAGGTGTTCCCGGACCACTGGTCGTTCCTGCTGGGCGAGATCGCGCTGTACTCGTTCATCATCCTGCTGCTGACCGGCGTCTTCCTCACGATCTGGTTCAAGCCGTCGATGAACGAGGTCGAGTACACGGGCACGTACCAGCTGCTGCGCGGCGTGCCGATGTCCGAGGCGTACGAGTCGACGCTCACCTTGTCGTTCGACGTCCGGGGCGGGCTCCTCGTCCGCCAGGTGCACCACTGGGCCGCCATGCTCTTCGCCGCCGCGGCGACCGTCCACATGCTGCGCGTCTTCTTCACCGGTGCCTTCCGCAAGCCGCGCGAGATCAACTGGCTGATCGGCATCGGCCTGCTGTCGATGGCGCTCATCGAGGGCTTCGCCGGCTACTCGCTGCCGGACGACCTCCTGAGCGGGACGGGCCTCCGGTTCGTCGACGGCCTCATCCGCTCGATCCCCGTCATCGGCACGTGGGCCGAGTTCCTCGTCTTCGGCGGCGAGTTCCCGGGCACGCTCATCGTGCCCCGCCTGTACATGGTGCACATCCTGCTCGTACCTGGCCTCCTGCTCGCCCTCATCGGCGCCCACCTCGCACTCGTCGTGTACCTGAAGCACACGCAGTACCCTGGCCCGGGCCGCACCGAGTCGAACGTCGTCGGCTACCCGCTGTTCCCGGTCTACATGGCGAAGGCCGGCGGCTTCTTCTTCATCGTGTTCGGCGTCACGGTGCTCATGGGCGCGTTCCTGTCGATCAACCCGGTGTGGAAGTTCGGCCCGTACACACCGAACCAGATCACGGCCGGCTCCCAGCCCGACTGGTACATGGGCTTCGTCGAGGGGGCGATCCGCATCTTCCCGCCGCTGGAGTCGCACTGGGGCCACACCACCTGGTCCTGGCAGATCTTCCTCCCCGGTGTCGGCATGCTCGCCCTCCTCTTCGGTGCGCTCGCTGCGTACCCGTTCATCGAGGCCTGGATCACCGGCGACAAGTCCGAGCACCATCTCCTCGACCGTCCCCGCAACGCGGCGACCCGCACCTCGTTCGGCGTGGCAGGCGTGACCTGGTACGCGATGTTCTGGATCGCCGGCGGCAACGACATCCTGGCCAACCAGTTCCACCTCAGCCTCAACACGATCACGTGGTTCATGCGGTTCGCGGTGTTCATCGCCCCGGTCCTCGCGTTCATCGTCACGCGCCGGATCTGTGCCTCCCTGCAGCGCCACGACGCCGAGAAGGTGCTCCACGGCGTCGAGACCGGCGTGATCGTACGGACGCCGGCCGGCGGGTACTACGAGGACCACATGCCCATCCCCGTCGACGAGGCCTTCACGATCAGCCAGCACAAGGAGTACCCCGCGCTCGAGCCGACTCCGGCCGTCGACGAGAACGGCGTCCGGGTACCGCAGCGCGTCTCACGGCGTCGCGCCAGAGTCCGGGACTGGTTCTTCCGGGCGGACATGCCGAAGCCGACCGCTGACGAGGTCACCGCGGCACGCAGCCACGGCGGCGCCCGCCACGCGGTCGAGTCGTCCGAGGAGCAGAAGTCGGTCTCGCAGCACTGATGTCTCGTCACTGATGTCTCGTCGCCCCACCCGTCTGTACGACGCGTACGTGTTCGACATGGACGGGACGGTCTATCTGGGCGACCACCTGCTCCCAGGCGCGCACCGGCTCATCACCGAGCTGCGGCGACGCGAGGTCCCGGTCCGGTTCCTGTCGAACAACCCCACCCGGGACCCCGACATGTACGCGGCCAAGCTCTCGGCGTTCGGTCTGCCGACCCCCGTCGAGGACATCGCGAACACGGTCGTCACGACCGTGCGGTGGCTGCTCCGCCACCGGCCCGGGGCGGTCGTCTTTCCCATCGCTGAAGAGCCGCTCTGCCGCGCCCTGGCGGCAGCCGGCATCGAGACCAGCGACGACCCGTCCCGCATCGACGTCGTCATCAGCTCGTACGACCGCACCTTCGACTACCGCAAGCTGCAGATCGCCTTCGACGCCATCTGGTACTACCGCAGGGCCGAGCTCGTCGAGACGAACCCGGACCGCTACTGCCCGTTCCCCGGCGGCCGTGGGGAGCCCGACTGTGCGGCCATCACCGCCGCCATCGAGGCGTGCACGGGGACCCGCAAGGTGGCGAGCTTCGGCAAGCCCGACCCGGTCATGGTCGAGGAGGCTCTTCGCGGCCTCGACGTCGCGCCGGCCGACTGCCTCATGATCGGCGACCGGCTCATGACCGATGTCGCGATGGCCGTCGACGCGGGAATGGCCTCCTGCCTGGTGCTCACGGGCGACTCGACGCACGAGGAGGCTTCCGCTCTCCCCGCCGACCGGCAGCCGACGTACGTGGTCGCCAGGGTCGACGAGCTGCTCCCCGAGAGCGTGTGGAACGATCGGGGCTGGACCGCGGCCTAGGCCCGCCATGGCAGGATGTGCGCCGTGCGATTCCTCGACGGCAAGCCCTCCTACGACCTCACGTACACCGACGTGTTCATGGCACCGACCCGGTCCAG
>JACRAA010000005.1 GCA_016213595.1 Actinomycetota bacterium
GACGGCAGCTTCTCGCTCACCATCACGTGGAGCTACCCGAACGTGTACGGCCACACATGGCAGTTCACGGCCGTCCCCCGGGTGCAGAACAGCGGCGGCCAGGTCAAGGAGGGCAGGCCCAGCCCGGCCTCCGACCCGGTACAGCCCAAGGGTGCCCCGGGGCAGCCGGACGTGACGATCATCGCGCCCCAAGGCGTGACGGGCAGCAGCGTCGACCTGCTCTTCCACGCCACGCCCGGTGACGCGAACGGGAACCCGCCGGGGATGGCACTCACGTACAGCTCGCCCTGGGGCAGTGGTACGGCGAACGGGGCCGACCAGTTCGTCCTCACTGTCCCCATGACCGCATCGGGCTCGGTGACCGTGACGCAGACCGCCTCCGACGACTCGTCCTCGAACCGGTCACTCGTGGTCCAGCCCGCGGTGAGCGTCGACCCGACCACCGCCGTCATGACCGTCCGGTACGCGTCGGAGAAGCCCCTGTTCTGCCAGACACTGTCCGGGACGACCGTTCTCGACAGCGGCAAGGGCGTCGAGGTGGCCGACGGCGCGCCCGGCTACTACACGTACCAGTGGGCCTACGACACGGTCCCCGTCGGCACAGGCATCATGCTTGCGTGCGGTGGTGACGGCGCCTCGCCGACCACGTACGAGATCAGCACCACCCGCTGACCCACCCGGAAGGACACGTTCCCCCATGGCGATGACGCCCGACCAGGCCCACTGGTTCTCGGACACGTTCGCGGCGATCGTGCGCAACATCGAGCGCGCGATCCTCGGCAAGACCGAAGCGATCCGGCTCTCCGTGACCTGCATGCTCGCCGAGGGGCACCTGCTGCTCGAGGACTTCCCCGGCACCGGCAAGACGACCCTCGCCCGGTCGGTCGCGCAGACCGTGCAGGGCAGCCACAGCCGCATCCAGTTCACGCCGGACCTGCTGCCGAGCGACGTCACCGGCGTCACGATCTTCGACCAGAAGTCGAGCTCCTTCGAGTTCCACCACGGACCCGTCTTCGCGTCGATCGTCCTCGCCGACGAGATCAACCGCGCCTCGCCCAAGACGCAGTCGGCGCTGCTGGAGGTCATGGAGGAGCACCGCGTGACGGTGGACGGGGTCTCGTACGACGTCGGCTCGCCGTTCATGGTCATCGCCACCCAGAACCCCATCGAGCAGGCCGGGACGTACCGGCTGCCCGAGGCGCAGCTCGACCGGTTCCTCATGAAGACCACGCTCGGTCACCCCGACCGCGAGACGTCCCTGCGCATTCTCACCAGCGGCGGTTCGAGGCCGCAGTCGGCGCCGCTGTCACCGATCATCACGACGGCAGCGATCGCGGAGATGGCCCAGCTCGGCCAGTCGGTCCACATCGAGCCGTCCGTCCTCGACTACATCGCCCGCATCGTCGAGGCCACGCGGACCGCCGAGCACGTACGGCTCGGCGTCTCGCTCCGCGGCGGCCTCGCCGTCGCCCGGTCGGCGCGCATCTGGGCCGCGTCGCTGGGCCGGCACTACGTCGTGCCGGACGACGTGAAGATCCTGGCCATCCCGTGCCTTGCGCACCGCATCGTGCTCGACCCGGAGTCCGAGTTCAACGGGGTGACGGTGACCGAGGTCATGGTCAAGATCATCAGCGAGGTCATGCCGCCGACGGAGCGCGCAGCCTCGTGACGGCCATCCCCACCCGGCCACCGACCGACGCGACGCCTGCTGGGGCGGACCCGGACGAGGTCGGTACGGGTGCGCCCGTGGTGACGGCCGTCACCGGGGCGACGCCGGCCAGGTGGCAGCCGCCGGCCGAGGTGGCCCCGCTCACCTGGGCGGATGTCCGGCACCGGGTGGCGAGCGCGTCCACAGCGCTCGGCATGAGGACAGCGGGCTGGGTTCTGGTCGGTACGGGCGTGGCGCTCCTGGTCGTCGGCCTCTGGTTGTCCTGGCTGGAGCTGCGCGTCGCCGGTGCGGCTGCGGTCCTCCTCGCCCTGGTCGCGCTCGTGTTCACGCTCGGCCGGCCGTCCCTTTCTGTGACCATGACGGTTCCCGACCGTCACGTACAGGTCGGGACACGCCTCACCGGCACCCTCGCCGTACGCAACACGGGTGGCCGTACCACGCTGCCGGCTCGCCTCGACCTGCCCATCGGCGAGGAGACCGCATCGATCGGCCTGTCGTCGCTGCGTCCGAACGCACTCGTGGAGGAGTCGTTCGTCATCCCGACCACGCGCCGCTCGGTCGTCCACATCGGCCCGGCGGTGTCGGTCCAGGGCGACCCGTTCGGGCTGTCAGGTCGGGAGACCCTCTGGACCGGCGTGGCCGAGGTCTTCGTGCACCCCCGCACGGTTGCCCTCCCCGGACGCCAGACCGGCTTCGTCCACGACCTCGAGGGGCACACGACTCAGAAGCTGTCGAACTCCGACATGAGCTTCCATGCGCTGCGTGAGTACGTCCCGGGCGACGACCGGCGCCACGTCCACTGGCGCTCCTCGGCACGCACCGGAGACCTGATGGTGCGGCAGTTCGAGGAGACGCGGCAGTCACGGACGGCCGTCGCGCTCGACCTCGCCGACCAGTCGTACGCCGACGACGACGAGTTCGAGGACGCCGTCTCCGTCGCCGCCAGCTTCGTCCAGCAGGCGTTCCGCGAGGAGAACCCGCTGGCACTGGTGACGAGCGTGGACGTCCACCGGGGCCTCACCGCCACCTGGGCGATGAACGAGCTGAGCCGGCTCGAACGCCTCGACCGCACCCACGTCACCGAGCTGTTCCGCGTCGTACGCGAGCGCGAGCCGATGGCTTCGATCGTCGTGGTCGTGACCGGCTCCCGACCCCGTACCGACCGGCTGCGACGTGCCGCGACACTGCTCGGGATCGACACCCGCGTCATCCTCATCCGTGTCGACCCCGGCCGTCCGCTGACCGTCGACACCGTCTCGAACGTCACCTCGGTCCGGCTTCCCGCGCTCCACGAGCTGCCCAGGGCGGTACGGAGGGCGAGCCCATGAGCGTCCTGGACTGGGTCGACGAGCGGCGGGACCGGCTGGCGGAGCGCGTCGCCGGTCTGCGGCAGGGCGCTCCTGTACCGGCCTCGCTCCGGACCCGGCGCCGGACGGCGACGACCATTCATGCGGTGTCGGGCACGGCGCGGACGCTCTGGATCACCGTCGACGCGGTCGCCGCGCTGACGATGCTCGTCCTCGTCACGGTGGCCTGGCTGCCCACGTACGGGAACGGCTGGGTATGGGTGGCCTCCCTCGGTGGCGGTCTGATCGGCGCAGCGGTCGCCGTCGTCGCCGCGCTGCACCGGTGGGATGCGGCCCGTACGGTCGGGCTGGCGCTGGCCGCGTACCTCGCCTTCGGGACGTTGCTCGCCATGCCCTCGGCCGGACTCGGCCAGGTGCTGCCCACCCCTCGGTCCCTGACCGGGCTGCTGCAGGGTCCGGTCCTGGGGTGGAAGGCGATGCTGACACTCCAGCCGCCCATCGGGGAGACCAGCTACCTGTACGTGCCGGTGGTCCTCGTGGGGCTCGTGTCGGTCCTCGGCTCCGTGACCCTGGCGCTGCGCTCGGGCAGGCCGATGTCCGCGCCGGCCCCCATGGTGGCGGCGCTCGTCCTCGCGTTCCTGCTGGGGGTGTCGACGAGCCAGGCTCCGCTGCTGGTCGGACTGGCCGCGCTGTTCGTCGTCATGGTCTGGACCACGAACCGACGGGCCCAGCAACGGCGCTCGCTCGTCCTGGGGCACGCGGTCGTGCGATGGCCACAGGTGGTCACGGCGGTCCTCGTCATCGCGGTCGTCACCGGGCTCGCGGTCGCGGTCCGGCCGGTCCTCGACACGACGGGGCCGCGCCGTACGCTGCGGGCGCTCGTCGCACAGCCGCTCGACGTGCAGCGCTACCCGAGCCCCCTGCAGGCGTTCCGACTCAACCTGACCGACAACAAGGCCACCACCCTTTTCACGGTCACGGGCGCGCCCGCCGGCACCCGGATCCGCGTCGCCACCCTCGACGGCTACGACGGGTACACGTACAACGTCTCGAACTCGAGGTCGCTCGGCGCGGACTCCGGCGCGTTCCAGCGCATCGGCTCCCGGGTCAGCGACAGCACAGTTGGCCAGCAGGTCACCGTCACCGTCACCATGGGGGCGCTGTCGGGAGTCTGGGTGCCGACCGTGGGCAAGACGCTCGCACTCTCGTTCGAGGGCGGCCGCAGCGTCGCGCTCGCGGACGCGTTCCACTACAACCAGGGCAGCGGTACGGGCATCGTCACGGCCGGTCTCGGACAGGGTGACTCGTACACGGAGCTCGCCGTCATCCCGGCGCAGCCCAGCCGGAGCGAGATCCTCGCCGCATCGGCCGGCGCCATCCGCCTCCCGCCGGCCGACCCCATCCCGGACGCCGTCCGTGACGTGGCGGCGAAGTGGGCAGCCCTCGCGCCGGACTCCAACGCGGGAGCGCTGGTGACCACGTACGCGGACCAGCTGAAGCTGGGCTACTACTCGAACGGCATCGGCCCGGAGGAGGCGGAGTCCTGGGCCGGGCACAACGTGGCCCGGATCTCGGACCTGCTGAAGAACACGCAGCAGATGGTCGGCGACGAGGAGCAGTACTCGGTGGCGCTCGCGCTGCTCGCGAGGGCCGCCGGCATCCCGGCGCGCGTCAGCTACGGCTACACGCTGCGCTCCACCGACGGCAGCGTGCAGGGCAGCGACGTCACCGCGTGGACCGAGGTCTACCTCGCGGGCTACGGCTGGGTCGCGATGGACGCCACGCCTCCCAAGGACCGGCGGCTGACGTCGCTGAGCAACCAGCCGCAGAGCGTGCCACGGCCACAGGTGGAGAACCCACCGGCGCCCCCGCAGAAGCCCGGCTCGCTCGAGCAGGACACCACGCCGCCCGGCAGCGTCCCCGACGTGACGAAGAAGCGGTTCAGCCTCGACTGGGCCCTGGTCGGGAAGGTGGCTGCGGTAGGCGGTATCCCGCTGGTCTTCGTCATCGCCCCCGTCGCGCTCATCATCGGGCTCAAGCTGCGTCGGCGGCGGTCGCGGATGTCGTCGGGGGACCTCGTCGACCGAGTCGCGGGAGGCTGGGCCGAGATCATCGACCGCGCGCGAGACCTGGGCCAGACCCCCACGCCGTTCGCCACGCGTACCGAGCAGGCCGAGCAGCTCGTGAAGGCCTTCACCGGCCTCACCGAGAGGGCCGACCCGCGCGTTCTCGCCCGGCAGGCCGACATGACCGTGTTCGGGCCCGGCACCGTCACCCCCGGGCAGGTCAGCACGTACTGGGCGACCGTCGACGAGGCGATGGGCGGCCTGAACAGGTCTGTGTCCGTGGTCGCACGGGTCCGGGCCTCGCTGTCGGTGCGCTCGTTCCGCCGGTACCGCTGAGTGGGCAGGCCCCCGCCGGTCGCTGGGCCGCGACCTGCATCAGCGCGGGCGGTAGGGTCGTCGCGTGCTGCTCTCAGACCGTGACATCACCGCGGCGAACGCTGCAGGACGATGCGTCCTGGACCCGTACGACCCGGCGA
>JACRAA010000372.1 GCA_016213595.1 Actinomycetota bacterium
GGCGATGTGGACGCACGGCGTGGCGAACGCCTTGATGGCCGTCTTTCCCGTCTTTGTTCTTGCCGACGTCGACCAGTCCGGCTATTGGATCTTCTGCTTGGTCCTGGCTGCGGTCGCCGTGGCCATCACCCTGGTACGCGGCCCATGTCGGCGCTCCGGCGGAGTGCTGGGCTGACGGCTGGCTGAGCCGACCTTCTTCGTGCTGGGCACGGAGATGCGCACTGGGACCCCACGGGCCGAGCTACAAGCCCGACCCGCGTCACGGTGGCGCCGAGCGCTTCAGCCGACCGTCAGCACGACCTTCCCGCCCGCATGGCCGGTTTCGACCAGTGCGTGCGCGGCAGCGGCCTCAGCCAGGTCGAACGAGGCAGCCACCCGGACGGTGAAGTCACCGGTCCGGGCCAGGGCGGCGACCTGGTCGAGCGCGTCGTAGTAGGGGACGCTCGTGACCCGAGCCCCAACCGCGTCCGCCGTGAAGTTCGCGATGGTCACGACCCGCGCCGGGTCCTCGGCGATCTCGATCAGCTCCTCCAGCGAGGTGCCGGCCGTGTCGAACACCCCGTCGACGCCGTGGGGCGCGAGCGCGGAGACCCGCGTCGGCAGGCCCGGCTCGTACGTGGTGGGAGTCGCCCCGAGCGAACGTACGAGCTCCTGGTTATGGGGCGACGCCGTCCCGATCACGGTCACGCCGGCCTGCTTCGCGAGCTGCAGAGCAGCCTGGCCGACTCCGCCCGAGGCGCCGTGCACCAGCAAGGTGTCACCCGCCTTCAACCCGAGCTCTCGAAGCCCGCGCGAGGCCGTTTCCGCCACCTGGGCCATCCCGCCCGCCTCGACGGGACTCACGGAGTCGGGTGTGTGAGCCCAGTGGGCCAGCAGCGCGTACTCCGCGGCCGCCCCACCGACGGTGAACCCGAACACAGCGTCACCCACCGCGGTTCCCGCGACCGCGGGGCCGAGCTCGTCCACGACACCGGCCGCCTCGACCCCAGGAATCACCGGCTCCTTCATCGGGTTCCCGCCCGAGCGGCGGCCCGCCCGGCCCTTGACGTCCCACGGGTTGACGCCGCACGCCTGGACCCTGATGCGGACCTGGCCGGGACCGGGATGGGGCTCCGGAACCTCATCGACCTGGAGCACCTCCGGACCGCCGTAGCGGTGGTACCGCACTGCCTTCATCTCGACCTCCTGGAAGCGCCCCTGTGCCGGGTCCACGCCGGCTCGTCGCACAGTGGATTCATCTCGCACTGCGAAGCCCCGAGTCAAGGGGCCATTCCGGGCTCGTGTCTGAGACCTACTTCTCACGTACACGGCCGTCGCGGAGCGCGGAAGCCTCCGGAGACGGGAAAGTGCAGCCGCTGAGTACGGATCCGGCTACCCCTGCACCGCTCCAAGAGTCCGTCGACCGGCTACCACCAGCCCTGACGCTTGGCCCACCACAGGAGCCACAGGCTCATGGCGGTCATCACGACCAGCATGGAGATGGTCCAGGGCCAGTTGACCTCATTGATCTGGATGGTCTGCATGCCCATCACGCCGGAGACTGCCGAGACCGGCAGCGTGATGGCGGCGATCACCGCGAGCTTCTCGCCGGCAACTGCCATCTTCTGGTCGGTGCGGGCCCGGTAGTACTCGGTCACCCCGGCGAGGAACTGCAGCTGGCTCTCGCTGATCCGCCCCACCCGCCTGTACTGGTCCTGGAGGTCGCGCAGCGTGGGCAAGAGCCAGGCCGCATCCTCGTACAGCCTCGTTGCGCGACCCAGAACCTCGGTGCTCTGGACGGCCATGGTGTGCACGGTCAGCAGGGCGTGGCGGACCCGGAACAGCCGGTCCAGGAACCCGTCTCCGGCCCTGATCTGGCTCTTGCCCATAACTGTCTGCTCCAACAGACCGACATCGTGGGCGACGGAGTTCACGTACCGCTCCTCCTCCTGGCACAGGCGGGAGACGATCGTGTGGGCGAGCTCTGCCGGTCCGGTCACGGCGAGCTTCCCGAGGAGGAGCCGCTCGGCCACGACGTCGGTCTCCGCCAGCATCTTCTCCACCGGCACCTGCGCGCTGCGGGGACCATGCGTCGTGATGAGGAAGTCCGGCGCGATGAACTGGTCGAGCTCGAGGTAGTGGACGTGGCCCTCCTCGCCCGGCTCCGGACGGTGTAAGACGAGGAACAGCAGCGAGCCGCCGAAGGCGTACAGGCGGGACACATGGTTGCGCTGCAGCACGTCCTGGATCGCGGTGTGGGGAAGCTTGAAGACGTCACGGAGCCAGGCGGCGCTCGCTTCGTCGGGCTCGGGCAGGTCCAGCCACAGCCACCCGGACGGGTCCCCTCGCAGGGCGGGGAGGTCTTCGACGGGGCGCAGGGCCGCCGTCCCGGTCGCACGATCGACCCAGATGACGCGCGGATCCGCCATACCGCCACCCTAGTTGGGTGGGCGCCACGGTACGTGGCCGACGGTTCCCGAGGGAGGGTCGGGGCCTCAGGTCAGCAGCCAGCGCTCCACAAGCTCCGGCTGCGGCCAGGCGAACACAGCCTCGCCGACACCGATTGCGACCCACCA
>JACRAA010000379.1 GCA_016213595.1 Actinomycetota bacterium
ACCGGCGCGGGTCCGCATGCGGGTACGGAAGCCGTGGGTACGGCTGCGGCGCCTGTTGCTCGGCTGGAACGTGCGCTTGCTCATGGGACTCTCCCCGGGTGCTCAGTGTCGTCGCACGCCTCAGGCGCACGGGAACGGCCGCTGACGTCAGCGACCTGACTACTTTAGGTGGGAGTTCCCCCGCGAGCAAACCGCGGCGGCGGCCGCTGGACCCATGCCCTCCCCCCACAGCTGCCGGACGGCCTTCTCGAGACCCTCCCTGTGTCACGGTCTGGTCACGATTCCGACCAGTCCGTGGACTCGGAAGATGAGGACTTTCTCACCTCTTTACTGCGGTCCTTGGGGGAAGGCGAGGCGACACGCCGCAGCCGTCAGGAATCATCCGGCACCAGGTTGCGCGGGCCGAGACAGGGCCGTTAGGTTTCTCCACGATCACGCTTCCGACGGACCCCGCTGCCGGCCAACGGCCATCCACAAGCACGATAGTGTCTTGTGGACAAGTAGGTTCTGAGTGTCCCCGAGAGCAACGGGATTGACGCAGAAATTCGTGCTCTGGTTAGGGAGGGACATGACGGACGGTCCTTCCCTCAGCGTCGACAGAGACATCTCGCGGCTGTGGACACGGGTCATCGCCGAGCTCGACGGACCGAGCCGGGCCATCGTCTCCAGCTGCGTGCCGCTGACCATGCACGAGTCGACATTGATGGTCGCCGCCCCCAACGAGTTCACCCGGGACCGGCTCGAGAACCGTCTGCGCGGACGCATCGAGGCGGCGCTCAGCGACGCGCTCGGGGAGGCCTCCCATATCGGGGTGACGATCGACCAGTCCATCCATGTCGGGGAGCCGCGCCTCGAGCGGTACGACCGGCTGGACGACCTCGACGACATCGAGCCGAGCCCGTCGCCCCGCTCCCGGCACGACCATGCCCGCCTGAACCCCAAGTACACCCTCGAGACTTTCGTCATCGGCCCCTCGAACCGCTTCGCGCACGCCGCTGCCGTCGCCGTCGCCGAGGCACCGGGCAAGTCGTACAACCCGCTCCTCATCTACGGAGCCTCGGGACTCGGCAAGACCCATCTCCTGCACGCGCTCGGTCACTACGTGCAGACGTACCACCAGCACCTCCGCGTGAAGTACGTCTCCACGGAGGAGATGACCAACGAGTTCATCAACGCGATCTCGGACAACCGCCAGGCCCAGTTCCGGCGCGCCTACCGCGACGTGGACGTGCTGTTGATCGACGACATCCAGTTCCTGGAGAGGAAGATCGGCACGCAGGAGGAGTTCTTCCACACGTTCAACACGCTCCACAACGCCAGCAAGCAGATCGTCATGACCTCCGACCGCCCTCCGAAGCTGCTCGAGGCGCTGGAGCCGCGGTTGCGCAGCCGCTTCGAGTGGGGTCTGATCACCGACGTGCAGCCGCCCGACCCCGAGACCCGCATCGCGATCCTCCTCAAGAAGGCCCTGCACGAAGGCCTGACGGTGCCGCCGGAGGTGCTCGAGTTCATCGCCACGCGGATCCAGAGCAACATCCGGGAGCTCGAAGGAGCCCTCATCCGGGTCACGGCGTACGCCTCGCTCAACAGGCAGGTCGTCGACCTCGACCTGGCGTCCGCGGTGCTCAAGGACCTCATCCCCGAGGGGGACGAGCACCCGATCACGATCGCGATGATCATGGTCGAGACGGCGTCGTACTTCGACCTCTCCCTCGACGAGCTCACGGGACCGGGTCGTGCTCAGAGCGTCGAAACGGCACGTCAGATCGCGATGTACCTGTGCCGCGACCTCACCGACGCCAGCCTGCCGAAGATCGGCCAGCAGTTCGGCGGCCGCGACCACACGACGGTCATGCACGCGAACCGCAAGATCAAGGACCTGATGAGCCGCGACCGTGACGTGTACACGAAGGTCACCGAGCTCACCAACCGCATCAAGCAGTCCGCCCAGCGTCGCTGAGGTGACCCCCGGAGCCTCGCTGAGGCTTCTCGACGGCTCGTCGTCGACACCCGCTGCTGTCGTCAGTCCGCTGGCAGCCCTCGGTCTCTTGACAGCCCCTCGGCAGGTCCGGATTTGGTCGATGTCGAAGTATCCACACTGTCCACAGCAGGGTGTGGACAAGGTGTGGTCCCTCCGGTCGTCTCCGTGTACGCGTCCGCAGGCCTCCCGGTCGTCCCCAGATCCTCCCCGTGTAGTTCGGTACCGGTCCACAGGAACCACAAAGATGGGATTCAGATGCCACCTGGGCGGACAGTGGTCATCCACAGAGTCCACACCACCTACTACTACTGCTCTCTTACTCATAGAAGAACAAGGATCTGAAGTCTGCGGACCCTCAGGTTGGGGACAACCTCCGTACGGCTCGACGGCCCACATCAGTCGGTACAGCCCGCCAACATCGGCAGGTCTCGCCGGGATAGGATGCGCTGGCGACGAGAGGGGCAGCCGGTGAACATCCGACTCGACCAGGACGTGCTGGCCGAGGCAGTGCAGTGGGCGGCGAGGAGTCTGCCCACGCGGCCGAGCGTGCCGATCCTGGCGGGTCTGCTCATGAAGGCCGAGGACCGCACGGTCGTCTTCTCGAGCTTCGACTACGAGACCAGCGCACGCATCACCGTGCCGGCCGAGGTCTCGGAGCCCGGTGTCGCGCTGATCTCGGGCCGCCTGCTCGCCGACATCTCCCGCTCCCTGCCGAACAAGCCGGTGTCGCTGACGGCCGCCGGGTCCAGTCTCGAGCTCGTGTGCGGCTCCGCCCGCTTCACGCTCCAGCTGCTGCCGGTGAACGACTACCCGGAGCTGCCCCAGATGCCCGAGGCGAGCGGCACGGTCCCCAGCGAGGACTTCGCCCGTGCCGTGTCGCAGGTCGTCGTCGCGGCCGGTCGCGACGAGCTCCTGCCGGTGTTCACGGGCGTCCGCGTCGAGATCGAGGGCGACCAGGTCGACCTGCTCGCGACGGACCGCTACCGCATGGCGCTCAAGGAGCTCGGGTGGAACCCGGTCTCGACGCAGGCGTCCGGCGCCGCGCTCGTACCGGCGAAGGTCCTCGCGGATGCCGCCCGCTCGATGACATCGGGCGAGACGGTCACGCTGAGCATCTCGACCGCCAGCACGGGTGAGGGCCTGATCGGCCTCGAGGGTGAGGGCGCCGGCGGCTCCCGCCAGATCACCACCCGCCTGCTCGACGGCGAGTTCCCCAAGGTCCGGCACCTGATGAGCGTCAATCCCGCCCTGACCGTACGGACGAACACCGGCGACCTGCTCGCCTCGGTGAAGCGCGTGGGCCTGGTGGCCGAGCGCAACACGAGCCTCCGGATGCTCATCGAGGAGGGCGCCGTCACGCTCGAGGCCGCCACCGGCGACCAGGCCCAGGCGTCGGAGGCGATCGAGGCCGTCGTCGAGACCGTGGGCGGCGGCGAGCAGCCCATCACCGCGGCCGGGTTCAACCCCCACTACCTCTCGGACGCGCTGACGGCGCTCGACACCCCGTACGTGCACTTCGCGTTCACCGCTCCCGGCAAGCCCTGTCTCGTGACCGGGTTGACGGAGCTCGACGGCGAGCCGGCCAGCGACTACCGGCACGTCATCATGCTGATGCGCCTGCCGAACTGAGCCGCGGCCGCTTTCGGCCCGCCCCACATGTACGTCACGCAGCTCCATCTCGTCGACTACCGCTCGTACGCGGAGGTCCAGGTCTCCCTGAGCCCGGGCGTGTGCGTCTTCGTGGGGTCGAACGGCCAGGGCAAGACGAACCTCGTCGAGGCCGTGGAGTACCTGGCCACCCGGGGCGCCCACCGCGTCGCCGGCGACGCGCCCCTCGTTCGGGCAGGTGCCGAGCGGGCGACGGTACGGGCCCGTGTGCAGGCCGGGGTCGATGACCCGAGGTCCCTGCTCCTCGAGCTGGACATCGTGCCCGGGAGGGCGAACCGGGCCAAGCTCAACCGGGCGCCGTTGAAGCGCGCGCGTGACCTCGTCGGCGCCCTCGTCGTCGTGCTGTTCTCACCGGAGGATCTCTCGGTCGTCAAGGGTGACCCGAGCGAGCGGCGACGGTTCCTGGACGACCTGCTCGTCGCGCGCTGGCCGCGGTTCGCAGGCATCCGCGCTGACTACGAGCGGGTCCTCAAGCAGCGCAACGCCCTGCTCAAGTCCTTGTCGGGCCGTACGGGCCGGGTCGCCGGCGCCGACGTCGCCGCCACCCTCGACACCTGGGACGAGCACCTGTCCCAGCTGGGCGGCGAGCTGGTCGTCGCCAGGATCGCGACGCTGACCGACCTCGCCGGCCACGTGGCGGAGGCCTACGCGGCGATCGCCCCGGTGAACAACGATGCGGGCGCGACGTACGTGTCGGGCAGCTCCGTCCTGGCCGAGCCTCCGCTGGGCCGTGACCAGGTCGCCGAGGTGCTCCGAGCGAGGATGGCGGAGCGCCGCCCGGAGGAGGTCGCCCGGGGCGTCTCCCTGGTCGGCCCCCACCGCGACGACATCCTGCTGCGGATCGGCGACCTCCCCGCGAAGGGCTACGCCAGCCACGGCGAGTCCTGGTCTCTGGCGTGCGCGCTGCGACTGGCGGCGTTCCGGCTGCTGCGCGCCGACGGGATCGAGCCCGTGCTCATCCTCGACGACGTCTTCGCCGAGCTCGACCACTCCCGCCGGCAACGGCTCGCGACCGGGATCGCCGACGCGCAGCAGGTGCTCATCACCGCGGCCGTGCCGGAGGATGTCCCCGAAGAGCTCGGCGGGCGCCGGTACAGGGTCGACAGCGGGGCGGTCACCCCTGAGGATGAGGACGATGACTGAGCCGAGCGCGGACGAGCCGATGGTCGAGCACGACCCGACCGGTACGGACTACGCGCGCCGCATCGCCCGTACCGCTCGTGCCACCGGTCCTGCCCCGGCCCGTACCTCACGCTCCACGAAGCCGCCCACCATGTCCGGAGCGGGCGACGACCGCCGCGACCCGCAGCGTGTCGGCCGCGTCCTCGACGCCTACATCGCCGACCGCGGCTGGGAGGTGAGCGTCTCCATCCACACCCTCCTCGACAGGTGGGCCGACATCGTCGGGGACTCCGTGGCCGCACACTCGACGCCTGAGACGTACGACGACGGCATCGTCGTCGTCCGCACCGACTCGACGGCGTGGGCGACGCAGCTGCGGACGATCGCGTCCCAGATCGTGGCGAAGCTGAACGAGGCCGTCGGGGAAGGATCCGTGCAGCGCGTCGAGGTCCGCGGCCCGGATGCACCAACGTGGCGACACGGCCGGCTGCGGGTCAAGGGCGCCGGCCCGAGGGACACGTACGGGTAGGCCCGACACGTACGGGAGCCAGTCCGCGACAAGCGTCACCGCCACTCGGCGCCCGCCCGCACGTCCATTCAGTGGCTCACAGGGAGGCGCTGTCGCGCATACGCATCGGCGCCCGCCTATCTGCCACTCAATGGAGATGCTCCACCTCGTCGACCCCAGCGAGCCGAGCCCGGCCACCCGACGTCGACCCCCTCCCTCGTCGAGACCGACCGTGCCGAGCCATCCGGCGCGGGCCCGCAGAGCCCCTGGGAGCCCTCGGCGCGTAGGGGACCTCGATCCAGCCGGGCTCAGTGCGCCAGAACGGCCGTCTGGCGCCCCTCAGGGCCGTTCCCTCTCGCTGCGACGCCAGGTTTTCGGGCCTGGGAGGCGTTTCAAGTCGTGTCAGGAGCTGTACGGCAGGTAGACTGCAGGAGTTAATCACCGCCTGTGACGCTTGGCGCGTTGCGCGTGTCGCGGGCTTCGTCTCTGACACCGGCGTGAGTAGCCGGAAAGGACAAGGTTGCCAGTGGCCAGCCAGGGTGCGCTCAGCGATGACGAGTTTTCGGCGGAGGACTTCGAGGGGGTTCCCCAGGGGGAGCTGGAGGCCGACGACGAGGGGAACATCCTGACCGAGGACTCCCGGATGGCGTCGAAGGTTGACGCGGGCTCGTACGACTCCAGCTCCATCACCGTCCTCGAGGGTCTTGAGGCGGTCCGCAAGCGGCCCGGCATGTACATCGGCTCGACGGGCGAGCGCGGTCTCCACCACCTCGTGTACGAGGTCGTCGACAACTCCGTCGACGAGGCCCTCGCCGGCTACTGCGACACGATCGACGTCCGCCTGCTCCCGGGCGGCGGCGTGCGGGTCACTGACAACGGACGCGGCATCCCGGTGAAGATGCACCCGACGGAAGGCATCCCGGCCGTCACCCTCGCCCTGACCGTGCTCCACGCCGGCGGGAAGTTCGGCAACGGTGGCTACAAGGTGTCGGGGGGCCTCCACGGCGTCGGCGTCTCCGTCGTCAACGCGCTCAGCGCCCACCTCACCGTCGACGTCTTCCGCGACGAACACCACTGGCGGCAGTCGTTCTCGCTCGGCGTCCCCGACGGCGACCTGGAGGAGCTCGAGGAGACGCAGAGCACGGGGACGACCGTCGAGTTCTACGCGTCGCCCGAGATCTTCGAGACCACGATGTACAGCTACGAGACGCTGGCCACCCGGTTCCGCGAGATGGCGTTCCTCAACAAGGGCCTCTCCATCACGATCACCGACGAGCGGCCCGACCACGTCGAGGAGGACGGCGAGCCCGTCACCGACACGTTCCGCTACGACGCGGGCCTCATCGACTTCGTCACGTACCTCATGGGCACCAAGGACGCCATCCACCCGTCGGTCATCGCCGTCGAGGCGAACGCGCCGGCCCAGAGCATGGGCCTCGAGGTCGCGATGCAGTGGAACACGTCGTACGCGGAGAGCGTGCACACGTTCGCCAACACGATCAACACCCACGAGGGCGGCACGCACGAGGAAGGCTTCCGGGCGGCGCTCACGAGCACGGTGAACCGCTGGGGCGAGACGTGGGGCCTCATCAAGAAGCGCGAGGACCGCGTCTCCGGCGACGACATCCGCGAGGGCCTGACCGCGATCATCTCGGTCAAGCTGTCCGAGCCGCAGTTCGAGGGCCAGACGAAGACCAAGCTCGGCAACACCGAGGCGAAGTCGTTCGTCCAGCGCGTCGTCAACGACAAGCTCGGCGACTGGTTCGAGAAGAACCCGGCCGAGGGGCGCGACATCGTACGGAAGGCGCAGGCGGCGGCGACCGCACGCATCGCCGCTCGCAAGGCCCGCGACATCGCCCGCAGCCGCAAGGGCCTCCTCGGCGGCGGCAGCCTTCCCGGCAAGCTCGCCGACTGCCAGTCGAACGACCCGACCGAGTGCGAGGTGTTCATCGTCGAGGGCGACTCGGCCGGTGGCTCCGCGAAGGGCGGCCGGGACCCGCGCACGCAGGCGATCCTGCCCATCCGCGGCAAGATCCTGAACGTCGAGAAGGCCCGGCTCGACCGGATCCTCGCGAACAAGGAGGTCGAGGCGATCATCAACGCCCTCGGCACCGGCGTCCACGACGACTTCGACATCGACAAGCTCCGCTACCACAAGATCGTGCTCATGGCGGACGCTGACGTGGACGGCTCGCACATCCGCGTGCTGCTGCTGACGCTGCTGTTCCGGTTCATGAAGCCTGTCATCGACGCCGGCCACGTCTACCTCGCGCAGCCGCCGCTGTTCCGCCTCCGCTGGACGAACGCGCCGCACGAGCTCGCGTACTCGGACTCCGAGCGCGACGCCCTGCGAGACGACGGCTTCGCCCACGGCAAGAAGCTGCCGCAGGTGAACCCGATCCAGCGGTACAAGGGGCTCGGCGAGATGGACGCCTCCGACCTGTGGGAGACGACGATGGACCCGGACGGCCGGATCCTGCTCCAGGTGACCCTCGACGACGCGGCGCGCGCCGACCAGATGTTCTCGATCCTCATGGGCGAGGACGTCGAGCAGCGCCGCCACTTCATCCAGCGCAACGCGAAGGACGTCCGCTTCCTCGACATCTGAGGGGCGGCATAAGGGAGACAAGCGATGACTGACGGTCCTTCCGACCCGATGGGCCCGGGCGAGGCGCCCGCCCCCGTAGACGGCGCCGACGACCAGGAGCTGGCGACACCGACGTCCGGCCGTACGGAGCCGATCGACCTGCAGATCGAGATCCAGCGCAGCTACCTCGACTACGCGATGAGCGTCATCGTCGGCCGGGCCCTACCGGACGTACGGGACGGGCTCAAGCCCGTGCATCGGCGCGTGCTGTACGCGATGTACGACGGCGGGTACCGCCCCGACCGCGGCTGGAACAAGTGCTCCCGCGTGGTCGGCGAGGTCATGGGCCTGTACCACCCGCACGGCGACTCGGCGATCTACGACACCCTCGTCCGCCTCGCGCAGCCGTGGGTGATGCGGGCTCCGCTCGTCACCGGCCAGGGCAACTTCGGCTCCCCGGGCAACGACTCCGCGGCCGCCATGCGGTACACGGAGTGCAAGATGGCGCCCCTGGCCATGGAGATGGTCCGTGACATCGACGAGGAGACCGTCGACCTCAGGCCGAACTACGACAACCGGGAGCAGGAGCCCGTCGTCCTGCCGGCCCGGTTCCCGAACCTGCTCGTCAACGGCTCGACGGGCATCGCTGTCGGCATGGCCACGAACATCCCCACGCACAACCTCCGCGAGGTCTCCTCGGCCGTCCAGTGGGCGCTCGAGAACCCGGAGGCGACGCCCGCCGAGCTCCTCGAGGCGAGCATGGCCCGGGTGAAAGGGCCGGACTTCCCGACCGGCGGCCTTATCGTCGGCCGCAAGGGCATCGAGGATGCGTACCGGACAGGCCGCGGCTCGGTCATCATGCGCGGTGTCATCGACATCGAGGAGGACAACCGGGGCCGCACCCTGCTGGTCGTCACCGAGCTGCCCTACATGTGCAACCCGGACAACCTCGCGATGAAGATCGCCGACCTCGTCAACGCGGGCAAGCTCACGGGCATCGCCGACATCCGCGACGACACCTCGGCGCGCACAGGCCAGCGTCTCGTCTTCGTGCTCAAGCGCGACGCGCAGCCCCGCGTCGTCATGAACAACCTGTACAAGCACACGGGTCTGCAGGACACGTTCGGCTGCAACATGCTCGCGCTCGTCGACGACGTGCCGCGGACCCTGCGTCTCGACCAGTTCATCTCGTACTGGATCAGGCACCAGCTCGACGTCATCGTGCGCCGGACCCGGTTCCGGCTGCGGCGTGCGCAGGAGCAGGCCCACATCCTGCGGGGCCTCGTCAAGGCGCTCGACATGATCGACGAGGTCATCGCGCTCATCCGCGGCTCCCAGGACGCCGAGGCCGCGCGGACGGGCCTGATGTCGCTGCTCGACATCGACGAGGTGCAGGCCACCTACATCCTCGACACCCAGCTGCGCCGGCTTGCAGCCATGGAGCGTCAGAGGACGATCGACCGGCTCGCCGAGCTCGAGCGCCAGATCGAGGACCTGCAGGACGTCCTCGACAAGCCCGAGCGGCAGCGGGAGATCATCTCGACGGAGCTCGCCGAGATCGTCGAGAAGTACGGCGACGAGCGGCGCACGAAGATCATCGCCGCCGACGGCGACCTCAGCGACGAGGACTTCATCCCCGATGAGGACGTCGTCGTGACCATCACCCACGGCGGGTACGCGAAGCGGACGAAGGCCGAGGCGTACCGCCTGCAGCGGCGGGGTGGGCGCGGCGTCCGTGGCGCCTCGCTGCGTGCGGACGACGAGGTCGAGCACCTCTTCGCGACCACGTCGCACCACTGGATCCTGTTCTTCACGACGAAGGGCCGTGTGTACCGGACCAAGGTCTGGCAGCTGCCCGAGGGGCTGCGCGACGCCAAGGGCGGTCATGTGGCCGGCCTGCTGAGCTTCCAGCCGGACGAGCGGATCGCGCAGGTGCTGGCGATCAGGTCGTACGAGGACGCGGCCTACCTTCTCCTCGCCACCCGTAACGGCCTCGTCAAGAAGACCCTCTTGCCGGCGTTCGACACGCCGCGTCAGGCGGGGGTCATCGCCGTGTCGTTCCGTGAGGACGACGACGAGCTCATCGGCGCCGCGCTGTGCAACCCGGACGACCACGTGCTGCTCGTCTCCCGGAAGGGCCAGGCGATCCGGTTCGCCGCGACCGACGAGCAGCTGCGCCCGATGGGGCGTGCCACGTCGGGTGTAACGGGGATGAAGTTCCGTACCGATGACGCCCTGCTGAGCATGACGGTGATCGACGCCAACATGCCCGAGGACGACCGGTTCGTGTTCACGGTCACCGACGGCGGCTTCGCGAAGCGCACCACGGTCTCCGAGTACCGCGAGCAGAACCGCGGGGGCCTCGGGATCAAGGCGATGAAGCTCAACGAGGACAGGGGCTCGCTCGTCGGCGGTCTCGTCGTCGCCGAGGGTGACGAGGTCATCGCCATGAAGGTGTCCGGCCAGATCACCCGGTCCAAGGTCTCCGACGTCCCGGTGAAGGGGCGCGACACCATGGGCGTGAAGTTCGTACGGGTCAAGGGTGACGACTCCGTCGCGGCGATCGCGCGCTACCCGGAGAGTGTCGAGGAAGAGATCGAGGCGCTCGCGGACGCCGAAGCCGACGCCGAGGACGAGCTGGCCGACGACATCGAGGACGAGACGACCGAGGACTTCGGCGAGGACGAGCCCATCGAGGACCTCGACGAGGAGGAGACGGCCGAGGACTTCGACGAGGAGGAGGACCCCTTCTCACCTGACAGCGGCGCGGCCGGCCAGGACGGGGAGAGCACTGCTCTCGACGAGGAGGAGGACCCGTTCTCGCCTGACAGCGGCGCGGCGGGCCAGTCGACCGATCCGGAGGAGTGACAGGTTCCAGCGGGAGTGACAGCCGCGTGCGCGCGGACGTACCGGGTCAGGAGGCGTCCCGACCCGGCGCGCGCCCGCCGAAGTAGTGGTCGATGAAGTCGGTGTAGGCCGCCTCCATCTCCAGCGTCGGGTCGAGCAGCCACTGGATCTGGAGACCGTCCATGACCGCCATCATGAGGCGGGCCGCGGTCTCCGGGTCGATGCTCGCCGGGAACCGCCCCTCGGCCCGCTCCTGGGTGAGGCGTTCGGCGGTCTTCCGGCGCACTGACTCGTACCGGTCCACGAAGTGCTCGTGTGCGGGGTGTTCGGGGTCGGTCGCCTCCGCGCTGAGCGTGGTGAACAGCCGTACGGTGCCTGGCCGGCCGGCGTTGCGGGCCACGAGGTCACGCAGGTACGGGTCGCGCAGGGCGGCGCCGACGTCCTCCTGCTCCTTCTGCGTGACGACCGCAAGGAGGAGCTTGCCCTTGCCACCGAAGTGATGGACGACGCCGGTGTCGGTCATGCCGACACGGGCGGCGATCTCCCGGATGGAAGCCCCGCGGAAGCCCGACTCGGCGAAGACCTCGAGCGCGGTCGCGAGGATGTGGCGACGACGCTCGGCCGTCTTCGCGTACTCCCCCCGCTTCATGTCCCCCGGCTACAGGTCGCTCGCCTCATGCCCGCAGGCTAGTCCTTGGGAGGACCGAATGCATTGATACCTCAATGTATTTGTGGGAGCATTCGGACGGCGCCTCACGGGCGAGCGCCCCCGACATCAGGAGAACGATGAGCATCGAGCTGTACCCCGACGTCCTCGAGTCGATGCGCAGGCCGCCCTTCAACCTCACCGACGACGACGTCGCCTGGGTCAGCTCGACCCTGGCAGGGCTCTCGACGAAGGACAAGGTCGGACAGCTCTTCTGCGGCATCGCGACGGGCTTCTCGGAGGAGGCGCTCGACGCGACCTTGAGCATCTGCACGCCCGGTGGCGTCATGTACCGGCCGTGCACGACCGAGGAGGCAGTCTCGTACACGAACCTCCTCCGCGAGAAGGTCGAGATCCCCATGCTCATCGCGGCCAACCTCGAGAAGGGTGCGAGCGGGATCGTGCGCGAGGGCACCTTCCTCGGGTCCCCGCTGTCGGTGGCCGCCACCGACGACGTCTCGATGGCCGCGAAGCTCGGCGAGGTCTGCGGCAGTGAGGGAGCGGCGGTCGGCGCAAACTGGGCGTTCGCGCCGATCATCGACATCGACTACAACTTCCGCAACCCGATCACGAACATCCGTACGTTCGGCTCAGACCCGGAGCGGGTGCGGGACATGGGCGTGGCGTACGTGAAGGCCGTCCAGAGCCACGGCGTGGCCGCCTCCATCAAGCACTTCCCGGGGGACGGCTGCGACGAGCGGGACCAGCACCTCGTCACGAGCATCAACGACAAGTCCGTCGAGGAGTGGGACGCGACGTACGGGCAGGCGTACCGAGCGGGCATCGACGCCGGCGCGCTCACCGTCATGGTCGGACACATCATGCAGCCGGCGTACTCGAAGGCGCTGCGGCCGGACCTCGCCGACGCCGACATCCTGCCCGCATCGCTCGCGCCCGAGCTCATGGGCGACCTGCTGCGCGGCAAGCTGGGCTTCAACGGGCTCGTCGTCACGGACGCCACGACGATGGCCGGCTTCACGATCCCGATGCCGCGGTCCCGGGCCGTCCCCACGGCCATCGCCGCGGGCGCCGACGTCTTCCTGTTCACCCGCAACCTCGCCGAGGACTTCGGCTTCATGATGGAGGGCGTCGAGGACGGCACCATCTCGCCGCAGCGCCTCGACGCGGCCGTCGCCCGGGTGCTCGGCCTCAAGGCCGCGCTCACGCTGAACGAGCGCCCTGCGCCGACGCTGGAGGCTGCGCAGGCGGTGGTCGGGTCGGCGGAGCACCAGGAGTGGTCGAAGGAGTGCGCCGACGAGGCGATCACCCTTGTGAAGGAGGAGCCGGGGGTCCTGCCGCTGACGCCGGCGAAGTACCGCAAGGTGCTGTTCGTACCGATCGAGTCGGAGCAGGGGGTCGCGTACGGCGTGCGCGCAGGGGCGTGCGACATCATCCGTACGAAGCTCGAGGCGGAAGGCTTCGACATCGACGTCTTCAAGGCGAGGAACTTCTTCGAGGGCGAGGTCGACAGGACCAGCGACTTCATCGGCGTGTACGACGCGATCGTGTACGTGGCGAACCTCTCCACGAAGAGCAACCAGACGACCGTACGGATCGAGTGGGCCCAGCCGATGGGTGCGAACTGCCCTCACTACCTGGCCAGCATCCCGACGGTCTTCGTGTCGATAGAGAACCCGTACCACCTCATCGACATCCCGCGCGTGAAGACGTTCATCAACACGTACAACTCGAACGACAACGTCCTCGACGCGCTTGTCGAGAAGCTCCTGGGACGCTCCGAGTTCAAGGGCACGAGCCCCGTGGATGCGTTCTGCGGCCGATGGGACACCCGGCTGTGAGCGGGCAGGGGGCTGTGAGGCAGGGAGCGTCGCGGGCGTACGACGCGGTCGTCTTCGACCTCGACGGCGTCATCTGCCACACGGACGTCTACCACTACCGCAGCTGGAAGAGCGTCGCGGACGAGCTCCGCATCCCCTTCGACGAGACCGTGAACAACCGGCTCCGGGGCGTGAGCCGCATGGAAAGCCTCGACATCGTGCTCGAGCGGTACGTCGGCGAGCCCCTCTCGCACGAGCGCAAGAGCGAGCTCGCGGCCACCAAGAACGACCGGTACCGGGTGATGCTGGGCGACATGACCCCCGCGGACCTCGACCCCGCTGTCCGTACGACACTGGACGAGCTCCGGTCGCGGGGGCTCAAGCTGGCCATCGGGTCGTCCAGCAGGAACGCGGCGTTCATCCTCGAGCGGCTCGGCCTGGGCGACTACTTCGACGCCGTGGCCGACGGCAACCACATCTCCCGCTCCAAGCCCGACCCCGAGGTCTTCCTCCTCGCGGCCGAGTACCTCGGCGTCGACCCCTCGCGCTGCGTCGTCGTGGAGGATGCGGAGGCAGGCATCGAGGCGGGCTCTGCGGCGGGGATGTACACGGTCGCCATCGGCGACGCGGCAGAGAAGGGCGTCGGGGATGCCCAGCTGCGGACGATCGCCGAGCTCACGGATGTCATGGCGCGTCTGGAGAGCTGAGCCCTGCCGGCGGGCGGTCCGGGGTCAGCCGCGTGGTCCGGTGAAGACCGGTGACGCCCACACCCGCCCGTCCCTCCCGCAGGCGAGGACGTCGATGTCGTACCTCTCCTGCGCGAGCGTGAGCGTGGTGAGGCCGCCGGCGAGGATCGCGGTCGCGAGGACGTCGGCCGTCTCGATGTCGGCAGCCGCGACGGTCACCTGGGTGAACGTGTCGTCCGAGGCCATGCGCCACACATGCTCTCCGCGCTCCTGGATGCCGGAGGTCGCGACGGCGAGCCGGCCGGGGTGCGTGGCGAACCGGGTCCAGAGGGCCGTACGGTCGTCCGGGTCCACGATGCCGACGACCCACGGGGTGCCGTCCGGCTGTGTCCCTGCGACGAGGACGTCACCGCCCGCGTTGAGGCACCAGTCGCTCAGCCCCGCCTGGACGAGGACGTCCGCCGCCGCCTGAATGGCCCGTGCTTTGACCACCCCTGACAGGTCGACGACCCCGTCCGGGCGGTGCGGCGTGAAGGCGCGGTCGGTGGCCTCGGCCCAGGCGACGGCCGCCCAGTAGACCTCCAGGTACTCGGGGCTGGCGGAGGCGAGGGCTGTACGGTCAGGGCCGACCCGCGACGCCTCCGAGGCCGGGTTGTACAGCGAGAAGCGCTCGTCGAGCGTGCGGAAGGCGTGCTGTACGGCGTCGGCTACGGCCGGGTCGAGCGGCAGGCTCGTCACGAGGGTGACGACCGTCCCCATGGTCTCGAAGACGAGAGGTTCGGCCATGCGGCAACCCTAGGCCCGTCTGTACAGGTCCTCTCGCCGACGCATACAGGTCCTCTCGCGGGCACGTACAGGTGCTCTCGGGAACCAGGAGCCGGTCGGCGAGAGGACCTGTACCGGTCGGTGAGAGGACCTGTACCGGTCGGCGAGAGGACCTGTACCCGTCGGCGAGAGGACCTGTACCCGTCGGCGAGAGGACCTGTACGTCCGCGAGAGGAGTCAGGCGGGGGTCGGGACGGTACGGCGCGTGCGCGCCCGGCGAAGGCTCCACCACCACAGGGCAGCCCCGGCGAGGACCATCGGGATGCAGAGCCACTGGCCCATCGTGAGGCCGAGGCCGAGCAGGCCGAGGTACGAGTCGGGCTCCCGGAAGTGCTCGGCCGTGAACCGGACGACGCCGTAACCGACGAGGAACGCGGCGCTCAGGCATCCCATGGGAGGCCGCCGCCTGTCGTACAGCGCGAGCAGGACGAACAGCAGAACCCCCTCGAGAAGCACCTCGTACAGCTGCGACGGGTGCCGCGGCGTGCTGTCCACGTGCGGGAACACCATCGCCCACGGCAACGAGGGGTCGGCCGGGCGCCCCCACAGCTCACCGTTGATGAAGTTGCCGATCCGACCCAGCCCGAGCCCGATCGGCACCATCGGGACGACCAGGTCGGAGACCTGCAGGAAGGGCCGGTGCTGGCGGCGGGCGAACAGCCACAGCGCCAGGATCACGCCGATCGCGCCTCCGTGGAAGCTCATCCCGCCGTCCCACAGCTTGACGATGTCGAGGGGGTGCGTGGCGTAGTACGTCGGCTTGTAGATCAGGACGTAACCCAGGCGACCGCCGAGCATGACGCCCGCGATCACGTAGAAGATCATCGAGCTCACGTCGTCGACGCTCCACGCCGGCTCACGCGAGTACGGCTCCGACCTGACTCGGCGCCGCATCAGCGAGTAGCCGATGACGAACGCCAGGCCGTACATGATGCCGTACCAGTGGATCGCCAGCGGGCCGAGCTGTACGGCCACGGGGTTCAGGTCGGGGTCCGTCAGGACGAAGGGAGTCACAGCCGACAGTATGGCGGCGACCAAGGAAGGAACCTGCCTCGGGTGAAGGCAGGGTGAAGGGGAGGTGATGGTTCGGGGCGGGTGGGCCCAGCGCAACGAAGGCCAGCGGCGACGCCAACGCTCGAGCCTGCGTGGAGACGGTTCGGAGCCTGGTTGTGCCTCCGGTACCGTAGAGCCGGTTGCAGCCTGCAAACGGTCCGGAGGTGTCCGACGGTGAGTGAAGCGAATCCTGACAGGAAGCGGTGGTCCGAGGGCACTGCCGCGCCGTCCACGAACGCCTCCCCGACCCCCGCGGACTCGGACCCCGCCCTTCGTCGGGTGAGGGGCACCAAGCCTCGTACAGGCGCGCCTCGCGTGCCCAGGCCCACGACTGTGACTCCCCACCCCGTGACCCCGACGCCCGTACCGGGGCCGGCCACGAACTCGTCGAGCGACAACCCTGCCCGCCCCGGCGCCACCCTCCCAGTGAAGGACGACACTGTGGCCAAAGCCTCATCGACCGCCACACAGGCGCCGTCCTCACCCGACGTGGCATCGTCCTCAGCCCGCCAGTCGTCGGTCCGCGAGTCCACCGCCACCGAGTCCACCGCCACCGAGTCCCCCGTCCCCGAGTCGACGGTCCCCGAGTCGACCACGGACGGGACGCCGAGCGTGCTCGACCGTGCGAAGGCCGGCGTGGTCGCTGCGGCAGCCGTCGCGAAGGAGAAGGTGGCCCAGGCGAGCACAGCAGCAACCACGACCGTACCGGCGCCCGTGCCGGTCGGCGTCGGACGGGCGCCGGAACGGGCAGCCGTCAGACGGCCTCGTCGTACCCGTCGTGCCCGCCTGCGCATCTCCCGCATCGACCCCTGGTCGGTCATGAAGACCTCGCTGCTGTTCGGCATCGCCGGCGGCATCATCTTCGTCGTCGCCACCTACGTGCTCATGAGCGTGGTCGAGGCCACGGGTCTGTTCGAGGCGGTCAACTCGATGGTCAAGGACGTCCTCGCGTCGCCGTCCGACACGTCGACGTTCGACATCACCACCTACATCAACACCAAGCGGGCGACCGGCCTCGCGGCCCTCATCGGCGCGATCGACGTCGTGATCTTCACCGCCCTCGCCACCGTGTTCTCGTTCCTGTACAACCTGTCCGCCACGATGCTGGGCGGCCTCGAGATCACGCTCGCCGAGGACTGAGGGAAGCGACTGAGGGAATCACGGCACACGCCGGCGTGTTGACCCGACGATGAAGGGAGGCGACGAGCGTGACTGATCCTGTTGTCGACAGCCAGGTCTGGGACGAGATCCGTCGTGAAGCTGCTCGGGACGCCGCGCTGGAGCCCGCCCTCGCCGGCTACCTGCACGAGGCGATCCTGAGGCACCCCTCGCTCGAGTCGGCGCTCGGGACGCTCATCGCCGGCAAGCTGGACGGCCACGGGCTGTCGTCTCTGTCGCTGCGCGACCTCGCCGCGGAGGCGTTCGAGAAGGACCCGGCGATCGGGAGCGCAGTGATCGCGGACCTGCAGGCCGTGCTCTCCCGCGACCCGGCCACTCGGGGCTACTCCCAGCCGCTGCTGTACTTCAAGGGGTTCCACGCCATCCAGGCGTACCGGATCGGGCACTACTACTGGACCCATAACCACGAGCCTCTGGCGCTGTACCTGCAGAGCCAGATCTCGGAGGTGTTCGCCGTGGACATCCACCCCGGCGCGAAGATCGGCAAGGGCATCATGTTCGACCATGCGACGAGCGTCGTCATCGGCGCGACCGCGGTCGTCGAGGACGACTTCTCCATGCTCCACGAGGTGACGCTCGGCGGTACGGGCCGGGTCGGCGGCGACCGCCACCCGAAGATCGGTCGCGGGGTGATGATCGGGGCCGGTGCGAAGGTGCTGGGCAACATCCGCGTCGGCGAGGGCGCCAAGATCGGCGCCGGCAGCGTCGTGCTCAAGGACGTACCGCCCCACACGACAGTCGCGGGTGTGCCCGCGAAGGTCGTCAGCTTCCCGCCGGAGTCGTTCCCGGCGCTGACCATGGACCAGTCGCTGGACGGCCCGGAGTACGACGAGCTGGCCATCTGACCGAACTCCCCTCGCACGCCGTCCGCGGGGTCGATAATCGCCCTGAGGAGGGGCGTCGTGGGGTTCCGGATCAGGCGGTCGTTCGCCGTCATCCCCGGCGTCCGGGTGAACCTCAGTCCGCGGTCGATCGGGGTGACGGTCGGTGGCAGGTACGCACGGACGACCATCAACTCGCGTACCGGCGTGCGGCGTTCGTACTCGCTCCCCGGCACCGGCGTCTCGTACACGTCGCCGCAGGCTTCCGGCACGCCTCGCGGGCGCGGCACGGTCAGGATCGCGCCGCCACAGGTCGTACCCGCTCCCTCAGCCCCCGGCCTGTTCGCTCCGCACGGAGAGAAGGAGCTCTACGTCGCGCTGCAGCAGGGCCGGTACTGCGACCTGGAGCAGATCGCCTCCCGCCACCGCGAGGTGCGGATGACGTGCATGGTGATCGACGGGTTCCACACCCCTGACACCCCCCAGAGCTACCGACGGCTCCGCGGGATGTTCGAGGAGCTCTGGACGTCCGGGTACGACCCCGCGCAGGACCCCTTCCTCACCAAGTACGCGTCCGCATCGACCGCCACCGTCGGCCTCGCGCCCGGGATCTCCGTCACGCTCCCGCTGCATCGGCCGGCGATCGCGCTGACCCTGGCCGAGCTGAGGCAGGAGAACGGGGACCTCGTCGAGGCTGCCGATCTCGTGGAGAGCCTTGAGCCGTCGGCGCCGGCAGCCGTGTCGCTCGCCGAGCTGTACGGACTGCTGGAGCGCTGGACCGCGGTGGTCGAGCTGACGGAACAGGTCACCGGCCGGGACGAGCTGTCCACGTTCCTGCTCGTCCAGCGCGCGGCGGCACTGCGAGAGCTGGACCACTACGACGCCGCCCGCGACGTGCTGCGGACCCTGCTCGGCCGCCGCTCGGTCCCCCCGGAGCTGCGCCACCTCGCGCTGCTGCAGCGCGCCCTGACGTACGCCGCCGAGGGGAAGCGCGTGCAGGCCCGCAAGGACCTCGAGAAGATCCTCGCCGAGGACGGGCGCTTCCCGGGGCTGGCCGAGGCCATGGTCGAGCTGCGCTGAGC
>JACRAA010000380.1 GCA_016213595.1 Actinomycetota bacterium
ACGAACGGCAAGACCACGACGATGTACCTGCTCGCGGCGGCGCTGACCGGTGCCGGCCGTACGGTGGCGACCATCGGGACCATCGGTGCGCGGGTGGCGGGGCAGATGCTCGCCATGAGCCGGACGACGGTGACCACGCCCGAGGCGGTCGATGTCCAGGCACTGCTGGCGCTCATGCTCGAACGCGGCGCGGACACCGTGGTCATGGAGGTCTCGAGCCATGCGCTCGCCATGCACCGCGTCGACGCCGTCCCGTTCGCCGTGGCCGGCTTCACGAACCTCGGCTGGGACCACCGCGACTTCCACCCCACCCAGGAGGACTACTTCGAGGCGAAGGCCCGGCTCTTCCGCCCGGGCCAGTCACGGTCGGCCGTGGTGTCCACCGACGACGAGTGGGGCCGCAGGCTCGCCGAGCGGGTGCGTGAGGCAGGGATACCCCTGCTGACGACCGGGGACGACGGCGAGGTACGAGCTGTCGCCGTGACCGCGCTGCCCGGGGGTGGGCAGCGGGTGGAGGTGGCTGTCCGCGGCCGTCGCGCCACAGTGGCCCTCGGACTCCCCGGCGACCACAACGTCCGCAACCTGCTGACCGCCGTGGGGATGCTGGAGCAGGGCGGGGTCCCGCTCGAGACGGTGCTCCAAAGCTTCGCCGAGGTGTCGGTCCCGGGGCGTCTCGAACGCGTCGACCTCGGGGAGGATGCACCCGCGGTGTACGTCGACTTCGCACACACGCCCCAGGCTGTCGCCGCGGCCCTGGCCGCCCTCAACGACCGGCGGACCGTGTGCGTCCTCGGCTGCGGCGGAGACCGCGACGCCCTCAAGCGTGGGCCGATGGGTGAGGTCGCCGTGAACGGCAGTGACCTGGTGGTCGTGACCGACGACAACCCTCGTACCGAAGACCCTCTCGCCATCCGAGAAGCGGTCATCGAGGGCGCTGAACGGGCGAAGACCGCGGCCGATCCGGCAAGCCGCGCCGCACGCTGCCAGGTCGTCGACGGGGGCGACCGCCGGAGCGCCATCAACCTCGCGCTGCGCATGGCGGGACCCGCGGCGGTCGTAGCCGTCCTCGGCAAGGGGCACGAGCAAGGCCAGGAGATGCACGGTAGCGTGACCGCGTTCAACGACCCCGACGTGGTCCGCGAGGAGTGGGCCCGCCTGCGTGAAGGAGCATCCTCGTGGAGCTGACCCCCTTGCCAGCGGTGGCGCGCGCCGTCTCCGGCCACGTCGTGGGGTCGGGCGACCCGCACGCGCTCATCGGCCCGGACGTCGTCGTCGACTCCCGACTCGTGACAGCCGGTGCGCTGTTCGTCGCGTTGCCGGGGGAGCACGTCGACGGGCACGACTACGTGGCACAGGCGGCCGCCGCGGGCGCGAGCGCGGCCCTGGTGAGCCGGACCACAGGAGCACCCCTCGCCGAGATCGTCGTCGAGGACCCGCTCGCCTCGCTCGGGGAGCTGGCCCGGGCCCAGGTCGCCGCGGCGCAGGAGCGGGGACTGCGTGCGGTCGCGATCACCGGCTCGGCCGGCAAGACCAGCACGAAGGACCTGCTCGCCCAGGTGCTCGAGGCGGTCGGCGAGACCGTCGCGCCCCGAGGGTCGTTCAACAACGAGATCGGGACGCCGCTCACCGCGCTCACAGTCGGTACGGACACCCGCTTCCTCGTCGCCGAGATGGGCGCGCGGGGAGCCGGCCACATCCGCAGTCTGACCCGCATCGTGCCCCCGGACGTCTCTGTCGTGTGCAATGTCGGGACCGCGCACCTCGGAGAGTTCGGCAGCGTCGAGGCCATCGCCGAGGCCAAGGGGGAGATCGTCGAGGCCCTCGAGGACACCGGCTGGGCGGTGCTTAACGCGGACGACGCCAGGGTCCTCGCCATGGCGTCACGCACCCGCGGGCAGGTGCTGCTCGTCTCCGCCTCGGGCGACCCGGGCAGCGACCATGCGGTGTGGGCGGAGGAGATCCGCCCGGACGACCGGGAGCGGTACGGGTTCGTGCTGCACGCGAGGGGCGAGACGCCCCAGCCCGTACAGCTCCAGCTGACCGGGATGCACCAGGTGAGCAACGCTCTGTGTGCGGCAGGCGCGGCCGTCGCGCTCGGCCTGCCCCTGGACGTCGTCGCGAGGACCCTTTCGGAGGCGGACGCGCGGTCCCGGTGGCGCATGGAGGTCCACGACCGGGGTGATGGCGTGACGATCGTCAACGACGCGTACAACGCCAACCCGGACTCGACGCGGGCCGCGCTCGACACGGTTGCCCGCATGGTCGAGGTGAAACGTACGGTCATCCCCGACGCCCGGCTGTTCGTCGTGCTGGGCGACATGCTCGAGCTCGGTGACGCGAGCCGGACCGAGCACGTACGGATCGGCCGGTATGCGGCGGAGGCAGGGGCCACTCTGGTTCTGGCGGTCGGTGCCGAGGCCCAGCACGTCGTCTCGGGAGCCTCGGCCCTGGGAGTCGACGCGGTGAGGCTCACGGACAAGTCGGAGGCGACGACCCAGCTCGGCGGGCTGCAGCCCGGTGACGTCGTCCTGGTCAAGGCCTCGCGTGGCGTCGGGCTGGAGACGGTCGCTGCCGATCTACTGGGAGCACCATGCTGAGCATCCTCACCGCAGGGGCGATCGCCATGACGGTCACCCTGTTCGGTACCCGCTTCCTCATCGCGTTCCTGTCACGCCGCGGGTTCGGGCAGTTCATCCGCGACGACGGTCCGACCGAGCACCACACGAAGCGCGGCACGCCGACGATGGGCGGGCTCATCATCCTTCTCGCCGTGCTCCTCGGCTACTTCGGGTCGCACCTGATCTTCTGGCGGATCCCCTCCTGGTCCGGCATGCTGGCGCTGTTCCTGTTCGTCGGTCTCGGGCTGGTCGGTTTCCTCGACGACTGGACCAAGATCCGCAGAGCCCGCTCGCTCGGCCTGGACGCCAAGGCGAAGCTCATCCTCCAGAGCATCATCGGACTGGTCTTCGCGGTGCTGAGCCTCATGTTCCCCGACCACCGCGGCGTCACTCCCGCCTCGAGCGCGGTCTCCTTCCTCCGCGACATCCCAGGGCTGGCGCTGCCCGCCGCCATCGCCGTGGTGTGGATGATGTTCATCATCGCCTCCTTCAGCAACGGGTCGAACCTCACGGACGGTCTCGACGGCCTCCTCTCGGGCGTGGCGACGATGGTGTTCGCCGCCTACGTCATCCTCAACGTCTGGCAGTCGGGACAGTGGTGCGGGAGGGCCTCGACGATCGGGCCACGCTGCTACGAGGTGCGCAACCCCTCGGACCTGGCGCTGTTCTCGATCGCCGTGGCCGGCGCGTCGTTCGGCTTCCTGTGGTGGAACGCGAACCCCGCCAAGATCTTCATGGGCGACACCGGGTCGCTCGCGCTCGGCGGCGGCGTCGCCGCGCTCGCGATCATGTCGCGGACCGAGCTGCTGAGCGCGGTGCTCGGCGCCATCTTCGTGCTCGAGAGCCTGTCCGTCGTCACCCAGGTGGCCTTCTTCAAGGCCACCAAGGGCAAACGGCTGTGGCGAATGGCACCGATGCACCATCACTTCGAAGCCCTGGGCTGGGGTGAGATCACCGTCGCCGTACGGATGTGGATCCTCTGCGGCCTCACCGTCGCGCTCGGGGTGGGCCTGTTCTACACCGAGTGGGTGGCGGCACAGTGAGACACTGGCTGGCCGCGGCGGACGGGCAGTCGCCGTGGCACGAGGCGAGCGTCCTCGTGCTCGGACTCGGACGCTCGGGCGTCGCCGCTGCGGACGCGATGCTCTCGCGCGGGGCCTCCGTAGTGGTCGTGGAGTCTGCGACCTCGACATCGCTCACCGAGGCAGGGACGATGCTCGAGGTGCTGGGGGCGACAGTTCTCATGGGCGGGGACGCGCCGGCGACGCTGCCGGAGGGAACGGACCTCGTCATCACGTCCCCCGGCGCGCGGCCCTCGTCGCCCCTGCTCGCGGATGCGGCCCGGAGGGGTGTTCCCGTCTGGGGGGACGTCGAGCTCGCGTGGCGCCTGCAGCAGCCCGACCAGGTCGTACCCTGGCTCGCCGTCACGGGGACGAACGGCAAGACGACGACGACACAGATGCTCGAGTCGATCCTCACCGCGGCCGGCCACCTGGCGGCTGCGGTGGGCAACATCGGGCGGCCCGTCCTCGAGGCGATGGCCGACGACGTGACGTACGACGTGTACGCGGTCGAGCTGTCCAGCTTCCAGCTCCACTGGACGCGTTCGATCGCGCTGCACTCGGCGGCCGTGCTCAACCTCGAGCAGGACCATCTCGAGTGGTACGAGGACAGCGCCGACTGGTCCGAGCACGCTGACCCCATGGCCGCGTACGCGGCGGACAAGGCCCGGATCTACAGCGGCGTCACGCACTCATGCGTGTACAACGCCGAGGCTCCGGCGACGGAACGGATGGTCGAGGAGGCGGACGTCACGGAGGGCGCCCGTGCGATCGGCTTCACCACCGGTGTCCCCGCTGTATCCATGCTCGGCGTCGTCGACGACCTGCTCGTGGACCGTGCGTTCATCCCGCAGCGTCGCGACTCGGCGATCGAGCTCGCGAAGCTCTCCGATGTCGTCCCCTATGCGCCCCACAACGTCGCCAACGCCCTTGCTGCGGCCGCACTCGCACGCTCCTTCGGCGTCCCGCCTGGCGCGGTGTCAGCCGGCCTGAGGGCCCTGACCATCGGTGGTCACCGGATCCAGACGCTCGCCACGGTGGACGGGGTCACGTGGGTGGACGACTCGAAGGCGACGAACCCGCACGCGGCGGACAGCTCGCTGCGCGCCTTCCCGCACGTCGTCTGGGTGGCCGGGGGACAGGCCAAGAACACGTCGTTCGACGACCTCGTGTCCCGTCACAAGGACCGCCTCCGCGGCGCTGTGCTGCTCGGGGTCGACCGCGAGCACATCCGTGCGGCGCTCGCCCGACACGCGCCCGATGTCCCCGTGATCGTCGTGGACAGCGTTGACGATAGGGCGATGGACGAGGTCGTACGCGCGGCGCGCACCCTGGCACAGCCGGGGGACACCGTCCTGCTCGCGCCCTGGTGCGCCTCCAAGGACATGTACTCGGGGTACGACGCCAGGGGCGACGCGTTCGCGGCCGCGGTGAGAGACCTCACGGCAGGGATGGGCTGAGGTCAGCCATGGCGGTCCTCGCTTCCCCCAGGACGGTCGGCACCTCGAGTGGGCACGCCAAGGGCCTGCTGCGCCACGCTCTCGACACGCCGCTCGCCAGCCTGTACCTCGTGCTCACGGCCACGGGCCTGCTCACGGGCCTCGGAGTGCTCATGGTTCTCTCGGCGTCGAGCGTGTACGCCGAGGTGAACTACGGGGACCCGTACTACTTCGCCAAGCGGCAGATCATGTTCCTCGTGCTCGGGATCGGGCTCGCCTGGCTGCTGAGCCGAGCCTCTCCCCGCATGCTGCGGAAGATGGCCTGGCCGGCGCTCGTCATCTCGCTGCTCCTGCTCATGCTGACGTTCACCCCTCTCGGCGTGACCGTGAACGGCAACCGCAACTGGGTCCAGTTCGGCTCCTCGTGGACGCGGCTCCAGCCGTCGGAGTTCGCCAAGCTCGCCCTCCTCGTCTGGGGGGCGGACCAGCTCACCCGCAAGGAGAAGCTGCTCGACCGGACCAAGGAGCTCGTCCCGTACCTCATGTTCACGAGCCTCATCGTCGGCCTCGTGGTGCTGCAGGGGGACCTCGGGACCTCCATGGTCCTCGTGGCGATCATCGGCTTCGTGCTCTTCGCGGCCGGGATCCCGCTCCGCGTGCTCGCGGCGATCGCGGGTCTCGCGCTGACCGTCGTGCTCGGGCTCGTCCTGGCCTCGCCCAACCGCATGCGCCGCGTCTTCGGCTTCCTCAACCCGACCGCCGACTCCGAGGGTGTCAACGCCCAGTCGCTCCGTGCGATGTACGCGCTGGCGTCGGGCGGCTGGTGGGGCGTCGGCCTCGGGCAGTCGAAGCAGAAGTGGGGCATGCTCGTCGAGGCGCACAACGACTTCATCTTCGCCGTGATCGGCGAGGAGCTCGGCCTCGTGGGCGTCGTCGCGGTGATCCTGCTGTTCGCCGTCCTCGTCTACGCCGCGTTCCGGGTGGCGAGCCGCTCCGACTCCACCATGTGCCGCCACGTGGCCACCGGTGTGGGTGCCTGGATGATGTTCCAGTCCGCGCTCAACATGGGAGTGGTCCTCCGGCTCCTGCCGGTGCTGGGCGTGCCGCTGCCGTTCCTGTCGTACGGCGGGTCGAGCCTCATGGCGAACGTGGCAGCAGTCGGCCTGCTCGTCTCCTGCGCCCGCCAGGAGCCGGGGGCGCGGAAGGCCCTCGCCCGGCGTCACACAGCGGCGAGGGCTCGCGTCACCGCAGTCGTGGACCGGCGGGGCTAGGAGGTCCTCATGGTCAACGTCATCCTCGCCGGCGGCGGGACAGCCGGACACATCTCTCCCATGGTCGCGACGGCAGAGGCGCTGCGGGCCGCCGACCCGACGGTCACGTTGACGTGCGTGGGCACTCCCAAGGGCATCGAGTCCCGCGTGGTCCCCGAAGCGGGCCTCGAGCTCACGTTCGTACCGGCCGTACCGTTCCCCCGGGCGCTGAACCTCGACCTGCTCACCATGCCTGCCCGCCTCACGGTGGCCGTCGTGGCGGCCCGCCGGATCCTGTCCAGGAACAGGGCCGGGGTCGTCGTGGGCTTCGGGGGGTACGCGTCCCTGCCCGTCTACCTCGCCGCGCGGTCGATGGGCGTCCCCGTCGTCGTCCATGAGCAGAACCCGCTGCCAGGGCTCGCGAACCGTCTCGCCGCACGCTTCGCCGACCGGGTCTGCGTCTCGTTCCCCAGCACCCCCCTGCCTCGACCGGAGTACGTCGGCCTGCCGGTCCGGTCCGCGATCTCGGGCCTCGACCGTACGGCTCTGCGCGGGCCCGCTCGTCAGGAGCTCGGCCTGCCCGCGACGGGTCCCGTCCTGCTCGTGAGCGGCGGCTCCCAGGGCGCGGCGAGCATCAACCGCGCGCTCGACGAGGCCCTCGCCGAGCTGCTCGCCGCCGGGGTCTCGGTTCTCCACGTGCTCGGCCCCAAGAACATGACAGCGACGACCATCGGCCGTACGGACGTCGGCTCCGGCGCTGTGTACGTCCCCGTGGCCTACGTCGACCGCATGGAGCGCGCCTACGCGGCGGCCGACCTCATGGTCGGGCGCTCCGGGGCCGGGACCGTGGTCGAGACCGCCGTCGTCGGCCTGCCGGGCATCTTCGTACCTCTTCCGCACGGCAACGGTGAGCAGGCGCGCAACGCGACCACGCTCGTCGAGGCCGGCGGCTGCGTGCTCGTCGCCGACCGCGACCTCACGGCCAGGCGCCTGCGCGACGAGGTGCTGCGGATCATCCTGAACCCCGACCTCCTCTCCCGGATGGGGGCGGCCGGCCGGGGGATCGTGCCCCGCGACGCGGCCACGAAGGTGGCTGCGATCGTGCTCGAGGAGGCTCGGCGATGACGCTGTTCGAGCCCATCCCCGTCCTCCCTGCCGACGACGTCGGGCCCGTGCACTTCATCGCCATCGGCGGGGCGGGGATGAGCGGCATCGCCCAGCTGTACGCCGAGCGCGGGATCGAGGTCACCGGGTCCGACCAGGCCGACTCGCCCGCGCTTCGCCGTCTCGCCGCCGCCGGCATCCGCACCTTCGTCGGTCACCGCGCCGAGCAGATCGGCAACGCTCGCACCGTCGTCGTCTCCAGCGCCGTGAAGGAGTCGAACCCGGAGCTCGCGGCGGCCCGTGACAAGGGCCTCCTCGTCTGGCACCGGAGCGCAGCGCTGGCCGCGCTCATGCTGGGACGTACAGCCGTGTCGGTGAGCGGTACCCACGGCAAGACGACGACCTCGGCGATGACGGCGACGATGCTCGCCGCCGCGGGTGCCGACCCGTCGTACGTCGTCGGCTCCCCGTTGCAGGACTCCGGGTCGAGCGCCCACCTCGGGGCGGGCTCGACGTTCGTGGTCGAGGCCGACGAGTCCGACGGCAGCTTCCGGCAGTACCCGACCGTCGTCGCCGTCGTGTCCAACATCGAGGCCTACCACCTCGACAACTGGCTCACACCCGAGGCCTACGCCGCCGGCTTCGTCCAGTTCTGCACGTCGCGTACCGTCCGCACCGTCGTGCTGGACAGCGACGACCCCGGCTGCCGACGACTCCACGACTCCCTGCGTCGGGGCTCCGTGAGCGTCACCTGTGTGGGGGAGGGCGACGACGCGGACATCCGGCTCTCCCACATCGTGGAGGACGGCACAGCGGCACGCGCCACGCTGACCTGGCCGGGCGGTACGGGCGAGCTGCGGCTCGCAGTCCCCGGCCGGCACAACCTCCACAACGCGGCCGCGGCCTTCGCCGTCGGCCACCACCTGGGGCTCGACCCGCAGCTGCTGCTCGAGGGCGCGGCCGGCTTCGCCGGAACGGAACGACGCTTCCAGTTCGTGGCCGAGGTCGCGGGTGTTCGCGTCGTCGACGACTACGCCCACCACCCGACGGAGATCGCCGCGACCCTCACCGCTGCGAGGGCGGCCGCCGGTACGGGACGGGTGGTGGCGTGCTTCCAGCCACACCTGTACAGCCGGACGAGAGACTTCGCTGTCGAGTTCGGGCAGGCGCTCGCCGCCGCCGACGTCGTCGTCGTCACGGACGTGTACGCGGCTCGCGAGGAGCCCATGGCGGGCGTCTCCAGCGAGCTCGTCGTCAGGGCGGCCCGCGACGCGGGCGCCGACGTCACATACGTCCCCGCGCTCGCCGACGTGCCGGCGGCCCTCGCCGGCCTGGCCCGGGAGGGCGACCTGATCCTCACTCTGGGCGCCGGGGACATCACGACCGCGGGTCCACTGCTCGCCGAGCTCCTCGAGGCACGTCGTGGCTGACCGGGCGCGCACCGTGGACGCCTCCGTACGGCTGGCGGCACGGCGTCGCGAGAGGCTGCGGCGGCGCGTGGTACGGGTCGCCGCGCTCGCCGGAGTGCTCGTCGTGGTGACCCTGACCGGCTGGCTGGTGTTCCTGTCGCCCGTGTTCGGCGTGACGACAGTGGCTGTCACGGGCACGTCCGTGCTTACGCCCGAGGCGGTGAAGGCGGCCGCCCAGGTGCCCCTGGGGACGCCGCTGGCCCGGCTCAACACGGCCGCGATCATGGCCCGCGTCGCACAGCTCAAGCCGGTCGCGGAGGTGACCGTGACACGGTCCGTGCCGCACAAGGTGACGATCGCGGTGACGGAGCGCAAGGCGGTGTACGCCCTGTCCTCCGGCAAGGGCTTCGACCTCGTCGACGGTTCAGGCGTCGAGTACACCTCTGTCGCGGATGCGCCGAAGGGCCTGGTCGTCGCCGCGATCTCGGGGGACGACGAGCGGCTGCGGCGCGACGTCGCCACCGTCGTGGGCGCCGTGCCGCAGGCCGTGCGCGACCGGGCCGTGCTCGTCACGGCGAAGACGCCCGACAGCATCACGATCGAGCTGAGCGGCGGCGCAGAGGTCGTCTGGGGAAGTGCGGAGAGCTCGACGCAGAAGGCGCAGGTGCTCACCGCGCTGCTCGGGGTGAAGGGGACCGTCTACGACGTCAGCTCGCCCAGTCACCCCACGACGAAAAGCTGACCTGTACGAGGTGGCCCCCGACCCTTAACCCGAGGTCGAGGGATGCGGCGAGTCGCCCCAGAGAACGTGGCAAAGGTTCGGCCTCTCTCGTAGCCTGACGGCACTGGGGACCGGCAGGGTACCCATGCTCTTCTTCCGACCGAGCGAGGCTTCACGTGGCAACGGCATCCCAGAACTACCTGGCCATCATCAAGGTCGTCGGCGTCGGCGGCGGTGGCGTGAACGCTGTCAACCGGATGATCGAAGCCGGTCTGCGCGGGGTGGAGTTCATCGCAGTCAACACCGATGCCCAGGCCCTGCTGATGAGCGATGCCGACGTCAAGCTGGACATCGGTCGGGACCTGACACGCGGTCTCGGCGCTGGTGCCGACCCCGAGAAGGGCCGCCAGGCGGCGGAGGACCACGCGGACGAGATCGAGGAAGTCCTCAAGGGCGCGGACATGGTCTTCGTCACGGCCGGTGAGGGAGGCGGTAC
>JACRAA010000381.1 GCA_016213595.1 Actinomycetota bacterium
ACGGTGTCGGGGCGGAGGTGCTGCAGGTCGAGGACGGCGAGATCCTGCAGGTGGCGACCTCGTTCGAGCCGCAGGAGGTCGACGGGTCCACGACCATGGTCCAGGTCGAGGAGCTGCGCTCCGGCCCCGACCTCCTCGACACCCGCGCCCTCCCGGGCACGGGCGGAGCGCTGTCCCCGGACGGACAGCGGGCCGTGCTCCACACGCGGGTGTCCCCGCCGGACGGGGTCAGCTACTACACGACGGTGGTGGGGGAGGTCGGCGCAGACGCCTGGACGCCGGTGGCACCCCAGCCCTACGACAGCGTCCTCGGCTACCAGTGGCTGGACGCCGACACGTTCGCCGCGACGGCGTCGATCTCCACCGAGACGTCCGCGCGCCAGGACCTGCTGACCTGCGAGGCCGGCACGGCCACCTGCACCGTCGCGCTGCGCGGCGGTGGTGCCGACTCGCCCGTCGTCGCGACGGGGCGGGTCGCGGGCTGACTGTCCACAGGTCGTCGACATCGGGCGGCCCACCGCGGACGTCAACACAGCACGACAGCTGGACCTTGGAGTCGACTAGAAGGTTTAGGGTCGGTCCGTGCGCATCTCGCAGGTGGCAAGGTCGACGGGAATCCCAACGACCACCCTCCGCTACTACGACTCGCTCGGGTTGATCGGTGCGCGGCGTGAGTCGAACGGTTACCGCTCGTACGACGAGACGGTGCTCGAGCGGCTGTCATCCCTCCGGCTGCTGCGGGACCGGCTTGCCGCCGCGACCGGGCGGGTGGCGGAGTGCCCGGACAGTGGCGAGTCTTGTCGAAGTGAGTACATGTCGTCGGGCGAGCGGGCGAGCTTCGACACCGGTGAGGATGTCCGGATCCACCACTGGCAGACGCACCGGTGAACGACCTCCAGTGCCCTCCTGGTCGCTTCCGATCGATGGTGGAGTGGTGGGACGCACACCAGATTCCGTTGTACCTGGCTGCGATCGTGCTCGGTGCACTCGTCGGTCTGTCGGCTCCCGGGGTCGCGCCGACGTTGCAGCACTCGATCAACCCGGTGCTGGCGATGCTGCTGTTCGCGACGTTCCTCAGCGGTCCTCTTGGCGAGGTCGGCCGGGCGTTCGCGGATGTGCGCTTCTTGAGCACTGTGCTGGTGGCGAACTTCGTCGTGGTCCCTGCAGTCGCGTTCGGGCTCTCCCGTTTCGTCGCTGACAACCGCGGGCTCATGCTTGGCCTGCTGCTCGTGCTGCTCACGCCGTGCATCGACTACGTCATCGTCTTCACCGGCCTGGCCGGCGGGGCACAGGCACGCCTCCTCGCAGCGGCGCCCCTGTTGATGATCGCGCAGATGCTCCTGCTTCCGGTCTACCTGTTCATGTTCGCCGGATCCGACGTTCTCGACGTCGTGGACCTCGAGCCGTTCATCGAGGCTTTCCTCGTGCTGATCGTCGCGCCGCTCGCCGCCGCTGGAATCGTCCAGGCGATCGGTCGCGGTCATCGGATCGGAGTGGTCATCGAGGAGCTGATGGCTGGCGCCATGGTGCCTCTGATGATGGCCACCCTTGCCGTGGTCATCGGTTCCCAGATCGCTGCCGTAGGGTCTGAAGCCGTTGAGCTGGCCCGTCTGATCCCGCTCTACGTGATCTTCGTCGTCGTTGCGGTCACGGCGGGCAGGATCGCTGCGAGAACCGCCCGCCTCGATGCCCCGGCGACCCGGGCTGTCATGTTTTCGGTGTCGACCCGCAACTCGCTGGTCGTGCTCCCGCTGGCGCTGGCCCTACCTGAAGCGCTTGACATCGCGCCTCTGGCCGTCGTCACGCAGACCATGGTGGAGCTCGTCGCGATGGTGGTCCTGGTTCGACTCGTTCCTCGATTTGCCCCGCAGATCGTGGGCCCCCATGACGCCCGGGCCGGGTCCGAGGCGCGCCCGGCACCTCACGCGTCGAACTGATCGGAATCGCACGTGGATGCCGTACCTGGGTCCGGACGTACGTCGACCCATGCCGGCGTGCGACTCGCACCACGGAGAAGTGCAGTCCCTGCTGCGTCCTTCATCGCGTCGTACAGAGCGCGCTGCTTCCACGCGTCGGGTCACGTCCGCGCCGCCGGCCAGCAGGAACCGGCCGCGCGATGCTCTGGTCTGTTCGACGCGGGTCAACGCCTCGGCGAACAGGCGTCGAACTGGGCGACGCGCACGGGTTGCTCGCTTGTCGGCAGCGTGGACGCCTGAAGGGGAACCCAGGTCAGAGCAGGGCCGCCATCTCAGCCGTACGGTGATCAGGCCGCAAACAGCAGGTAGAGACCTCCGATGGTGAAGCCCACCATCGCCACGAGCCGGGGCAGTTGACCGGTGAGCTGGTGCCGTCGTGGCAGGAGCTTGATGGCACGGTCGTGGGCGGCGACCACTCCCAGCACGTGGCCGAGCGCGACCGCAAGGACCTTGGTGACGGCGAGGAACGTCGGGTTCTGGGAGAGCCAGTAGTTGATCTGCAGGTCGGCGGTGCCGAGATAGTCGTCGCCCCGGCTGAACGGGTCGCTGAGCTGGATGATCGTCTGCTGACCGTACTCGAAGAAGAAGGTCAGGTAGTGGGCCACGATGTAGCCGACGATGATCGGCACGACCGAGTGGGCGAAGAGGTCGGGGAGCGCGCGGCGCGGGGTGTCGCTGGTGACGCCGGTGGCCATCGTCGCGATGGTCAGGATGATCGCGACCCCGGCGGAGAAGACGATGAGCGCGACGGTGTCCGGGCCGATCCTCGAGGCGGACAGTGACTGCACCAGCTTGAGCCAGACGGTGGAGCCGCGGAAGGAGTCGAAGGCGGTGCTGCCGAACAGGATTCCCACGACGGCGACCAGGCCGGGGCGTGCGATGACGGTGTCCAGGTTGGCCAGGGGGCTGCGGATGACGAGCCGACCGTCACGTCGACTCCAGATCGAGAGCTTGGCGACCAGCGAGGAGTAGACCTCGAACGGGTCGGCGCGGGCGAGGAACGTCGTACCCCACACGGCGGAGCCGATGAGCATGATGGCCAGGTAGGCGGCACACCACAGGCGCGCTGGCCCGAGGGCGGTGGAGTTCGGATAGACGAGCTCCAGCCAGACGAAGGTGAACAGGCCGAGCGCGGCGGGCCAGTAGCCGAGGCGTTCGGGGTAGGGGCGCAGGCCCTCGCCCTGGGGGACGCCGGAGATCTTCGCGAACAGCATGCTGATCGTCCGGGCGGGGCTGATGGCCTTGAAGAACGGGCCGAACAGCAGCGAGGCGGGCACGAGCCCGACCCAGAGCAGGACGTAGAACGTCCCGAAGAACGGGTTGACCAGGGTGTCCTTCCCGAGGACGGCGGCCGCGGCGACGTAGAGGAAGAACACCATGCCGAGGACCCGGGCGGTGATCGCCAGCGCGCGGGAGGAGACGAGCCGGTCGAG
>JACRAA010000383.1 GCA_016213595.1 Actinomycetota bacterium
CGACGCGCTCGCCGCGCCGAATTCGGCTGAGGACGTCGTCCTCTTCCTGCTGGTCGCCCTCATCATCATGCCGTTGCAGTGGTTCTTGACCAGGCGGGAGGTGGAGCTGTGACCGCTGGGATCATCACCGTCGACCCGACCGAGGACAGGACCTCGGAGGGCGCGACGAGACATCGACCGGGCCTGCTGCGGCAGCTGCCGATGACGGTCCTCGTGTTCGCCGTGGTTCTCGTCATCTTCGTCGTCCCGTTCGTGTTCATCGTGGTCCAGGCCCTCAAGACGCCCGCCGACGCGTCCTCGCTGTCCATGGCGTTCCCGCGTACGGTCCAGTTCTGGTCCAACCTGACGACCGTGATCCAGGCGAAGGACTTCGACCTGGTCGTCGCGTTCATCAACTCGGCGTTGCTGACCGTGGTGTCGGTGACCTTCATGGTCCTGTTCGGGGCGATGACGGCCTTCATCTGGCAGCGTCGCCGGGGCAAGATCGGCTTCGCCATCCAGCTCATGGTGCTGGCGGGCCTCGTGATCCCCCCGGCTGTCGTCCCGACGGTCTGGGTCCTCCAGTCCATGGGGCTGTTCAAGACCATGCCGGGCCTGATGCTGATCGAGATCACGTTCCACATGTCGTTCTGCGTCCTGCTCTTCCGCGGTTTCGTGGGGACGATCCCGCGAGAGATCGACGAGGCTGCGATCGTGGATGGCGCTGGACCGCTGAAGCTGTTCTTCACGATCATCTTCCCGCTGCTGAAACCCGTCATCGTGACGGTTGTCGTGGTCCAGTCCGTTGCGGTGTTCAACGACTTCGTCAACCCGCTGTACTTCCTGCCGGGATACCCGACCGTTCAGCTCACCTTGTACAACTACATCTCCGACTACCTGAACATGTACAACCTGCTGTTCATGAATGTGCTCCTCATCACCATCCCGCCCCTGATCGTCTTCGTCATCTTCAACAGGCAGATGGTCGCGGGGATGACGAGCGGAGCGGTGAAGGGCTGATCCGTCAGGAGGCTTGGACCACGAGGTCGGCGAGGGTCCGGGGCTCGTCCTGCCGCCAGTGGGACCGCTCCTGGGCTGCCCACATGTCCCAGTACGGGTCGAACCCGCCCTGGTCGCGGGCCAGCGCTCGCACCTTGCGGATCGGCTCGGGGGCCTCGAGCCAGAGCCGTACGGTCGCGAGGGGCGCCGAGGCGCGCGTCAGGGCGCCGCAGCCTTCGACCAGTACGGGGCGCGCGGGGTTGAGAGCGCTCCAGCCGCCGGGCATCGAGCGTGCCCAGTCCCAGCGGCGGTAGCCCGCCGCCTCGCCCAGGATGGCCGGCACCGCGGCGGCGGCGACCGCCAGGCCCTCCCACCCCGGGTACACGTCGTCGAGCGACACCACCTGAAGCCGGTCCGTACGGCGCCGCTGCCACTCCTCCACGATGCGGGCTGCCAGGGAGGTCTTCCCGGACCCTGACCCGCCGTCGAGCAGGACCACAGGCCGGACCACCCCCTCGACCCGCTCCAGCACGAGGCCGGGAGCGTCGGCGACGCGGGCGATCACGACCAGACCGCCCAGAACGTACCGGCAAGCACGCTGCCGGCCAGGGCAGCCGTCACGGCCACCACGGACGACACGATGAGCACGGCATCGGGAGGTCCGACCCGGGACTCACGGGCCCACGTGCGCTCCTCGGTCCCGAAGCCGCGGGCCTCCATGGCCGTCGCCAGCTTCGACCCTCGTCGGATGGCGATCACGAGCATCGCGAACGCCATCGTCGCCCAGCGCCGGACGGCGCCCGTGTCACCGAGCCCCCGTGCCCGTCGGGCAAGCGCCAGGGAGCGCCAGTCGTCGACGAAGCGGCCGACGAGACGAAAACCCGCCAGGGCGCCCAGCACGAAACGTGCGGGAAGCCGCCAGACCTGGGCCAGGCCGTCGGCGAGGTCGGTCGGGTCGATCCCGGTGAACAGCAGGATGGCCGGCACTCCCAGCGCGAGGACCCGCAGCATCACGGCCACGGCCAGGCGCAGCGAGCTGTCGGTGACGTGGACGAGGAACCAGTCGAGGTGGACGGCGCCTCCGGGCTTGCCGTACAGCGCCATGTTCAGCCCGGCGAGCGGCGCCAGCAGCAGCACGGGCCAGACCCGGCGGGCCACGAACCGCACCCCGAACCCGAGGGCCAGGGCAGCGACGAGCACGATGCCGACCATCGTCGCGCCGCTCACCCAGTCCAGGGTGACGAGGAGGGGCAGCGAGACGATGACGGCGGCCGTGATGCGCGTCACCGGGTTCACCCGGTCGAGGGCGGTCCGAGGGGCACGGCTGGGCACGCTCATGCGGCGGCCTCGATCCGTACGTCGTGGAGATGTATGTGGTGCTCGCCGAGCAGCTCCAGATAGTCGGCGTCGTGCGTGACCGAGACCACACTGGTCCCGGCGTCGAGCTGAGCCGTCACGAGCCGGACGAGGTCGACCCAGGTGTTCCGGTCCTGCCCGAACGTGGGCTCGTCGAGGAAGACGACCGCTGGGCTCGTCGCCAGGACGGTGCCGACGCTGAGCCGGCGCTTCTCGCCGCCGGACAGGGTGAACGGGTTGGCCCGGGCGAGGCGCCCCAGATGCAGCTGCTCGAGCAGGTCGCTGACCCGAGCATCGATGTCCGAGCGGCTGTGACCCAGCGCCCTCAGGCCGATGGCCAGCTCGTCCGCCACAGTCGCCGCGACGAACTGGTGCTCCGGGTCCTGGAACACGGTGCCGAGGCGCGTCAGGAGCTCCTTCGACCGCCACCCGGCCGGATTGGTCCTTGCCGGGCTCGCCGCCCCCCGCTCCGCCCGAGGTTCACCATGATAAGTGGGTGAACCGCCCCTTCTCATGGCAGATCGGCCATGAGAACGTACGACTCGCTCCCATACCATGGTGAACCGCGGGGCGGTGGGGGAGATCGACGGGGAGGCCTGTACCTCCCCCGACAGCGACGGCAGC
>JACRAA010000384.1 GCA_016213595.1 Actinomycetota bacterium
GGCCCCGTCGATCTCGGCGGCCTCTTCGAGCTCGGTGGGAACCCCCTGCAGCGCAGCCAGCATGACGACCATGCCACCGCCGAGAGCCCACAGCATCACGACGATGAGAGCCCAGAAGACCGTGGGGTCGACCAGCCAAGCGACTGAATCGAGGCCGACTGTGTGCAGGATGAGGTTGAGGATTCCGGCGTCCTTGTTGAAGATGAGCTTCCACATGATCGCCATGGCAACGACGGGCACCACCGACGGAAGGAAGAAGACCGTGCGCCAGAGGCCGACCGCCCTGAGCCGGCGGTTGATCAGCACCGCCAGTCCGAGCGCGCCCGCGACGCCGAGCGGCACGACGATGGCGGTGAACGCGAGCGTTCTCACCAGTGCCGCCCAGACGTCCGGGTCAGCCAACAACTCGATGTAGTTGCGCAACCCAACCCACTTCCAGCGGGGTGAACTGCCATCGAAGTTGGTGAGGCTCACAAGGAACCCGTACACGAGGGGAAGGCCGGTGAGAAGGACGAATCCAATCAGCCACGGTGCCGTAAACGCGTAGAACGTCCTTTTGGGATAACGGGTCCACTTGTGAGCCATGATTGCCTACCTCACCTGTTCCTTGCCCTGGGCGAGCAGCTTGTTGACGTCCTGGGTCGCCGCGGCAGTTGCCTGGTCGACCGTCATGTCACCCTTGATCGCCGCCTGAAGGTACTTGTCCAGGGCCGTGTTGAGGGCGTCCATGGAGACGTAGGGCGAGTCGGGCAGCGGCTTGGCGTACTTCAACTCGTTCTGGGCTGTGGTGAACGCATCCTTCTGCCACTGCTTGGCTTGAGGTAGCCGGCTCATCAGCGACTTCAGCGCGGGCAGACCCCAACCGCTTGAGGCGCGCGCCTCTGCCGGGGGTCCTGCCATGAAGTACTCCATGAGCTTCCACGCGGCGTCCTTGTTCTTGGCCTTCGCGGGAATCCACCAGCCCTGACCTCCATAGGTCGGGTTGACACGGACGTCGCCCATCGTCGGAGCAGGGGCCATGCGGATCGTCTGCAGGGCCTTGTCGTCGGCGAAGTTGCCACCGAACCAGTAGCCGTCCTGCGTGATGGCCATGCGGCCGGCCGAGAAGGTCGAGAAGTCCGAGCCGTCGGCCAGAGGGTTCAGAGATGTCGGGCCCACACCAGCCTTGGCGTAGTCGACGTACCACTGGAACGCCTTGCGCGCCTCTGGGGTGGTCAGGTCGATCTTGGTCAGGTCGTCGTTGTACAGGCGTCCGCCCTGCTGCATGACCATCGCCGACATCGGGCCGTACAGGCTCCACGCCCACTCGAGGCCGAGACCGTTGACGGTCGTGGTGCCGCCCTTGACGACCGCAAGCTTCTTGGCGATCTTGAGGAGGTCGTCGTAGCTGACCGCGCCGGTGTCGCTGAGCTTGGGAACACCGGCCGCATCGAACAACTTGGTGTTGTACCACAGCGTCGCGTCCTGGCTCCAGTCCTTGACGATGCCGTAGAGCGGGCCGCTGCCGCTGTGCGTGCCGTCCCATCGGAAGCTGTCGTTGACCGGCTGGAGGTCGTCCTCCTTGAGCACGGTGCTCTTCTTGAGGAACGGGGTGAGGTCCGTGGCGAGCCCGCGCGCGTTGTTGTTGGCGCTGCCCACCGCAGGGCCTGAGGCGATGTCGGGGGGGTTGCCGGCGGCCAGCATGGTGTTCAGCCGGGTCGGATCGGTGAGGATGTGGTTGATCTTGATGCCAGGGTTCTTGCCTTCAAAGTCGGCGATCATGTCGGCGGGGAGATCCTGAGCTCCCGCCATCACGGTAATGGTCGTTACCCCAGAGGCCCCTCCGGCACTGCCCCCGGACGAGGTTGGGGTGCCCGCTGAGCAACCCACGATGAGCGGCGCCAGGGCCGCCAGCGCGACGAACGAGATGACCCCTCGTCGCTTGATTGATGCCGTGCCGTTCATGCCGACCTCCTTGTTGGTCATGTGGGTCATCCAGCGTCGGATCACCCTTGGGCACGGACCCTACACTCAAAACGGTACAGTTGCTACATTTTTCAGACGCGATCTTGCCCACCGTCCCCGACCGACATCAGCGCCGGTCGTGACTATCTTCACGACCATGAAGGAACCGAGACCCAACGCCGGACGCGGGCCCTACGCGAAGTCCGCTCAGCGCTCCAGCGACATCCTCGACGCCGCGACCACGGTGTTCGCGACGCATGGGTACAGCGGAGGATCGCTGCGCGACATCGCACGCCAGCTCGACCTGAGCCTGACCAGCGTCGTGCACCACTTCGGCACGAAGTACGAGTTGCTCCAGGCCGTCCTTGAGCGGGGAGATCGCACGACCAGCGGAACCGACGACTTCGACTTCGACGTGGCCTGCACGACTGACGGCGTCGCCAGCGCCACCCTTGCACGCGTCCGCTCCAGCCTAGAAAGGCGGGAGCTGCTCCGGCTCTTCGCCATCCTCTCGGCAGAGTCCTCGGCCCCCACGCATCCCGCGCACGACTGGTTCGTCGATCGCTATCGACGCAAGAGCCAGGAACTGACGGCAGCCTTCGCGTACGACCAGTCCCTGGGCAGACTCAGGATCGATCGCGATCCGAGCGTCCTGAGCCGGCTGCTGATCGGCACCTGGGACGGCATCCAGCTGCAATGGCTCATCGACCCCTCATACGACATGAACCAGGCCATGGAGACCTTCTTCGCGTTGGGACTCCCGGAGAGCGTCTGCGCCCCAGGGGGCGCGATCGCGTCAGAGTAATGCAGTGGCGTCGGTCTCGCCCTGCTGAAAGCGACGCTGGCTCGACACAGAACCGGCCGGGTAGCGGGTTGAGCGCCGGAGATTTCCAAGCGCGTCTCACCGACGCTGGCCGTAGCGCGCCCGCCACACTTGAGTCCAGTCAGCCCCGCATTGTCTCGGGAATGCTCCATTCAAAGAAGGCTCGCATGGCCACGTTCATGTCGACCAACGGATCGATGAGCCACTGCAGCTGAATGCCGTCCCAGGTGCCGATCAGCAACCGACCCAACAAGTACGGGTCTCGGTCAGGGTCGATTCGGCCCTGCTCCTGGTCATAGGCAAACGCCTGCGCGAGCGACTCGGACTTTCGCCGATATCGGTCGATGAACCAATCATGCGCAGGGTGCGTCGGGGCAGAGGCCTCCGCTGAAAGGATCGCGAAAAGCCGAAGCACTTCTGGCCGTTCGAGATTGGACCGCACCCTTCCTAACGTGGCACTAGCCACGCCTCGATCCCGGCACACGGCGTCAAAATCGAAGACCGTGTTGCCCGACGTCGTCATATCGGCCCGCTCGAGTACGGCTTCGAGGAGCTCGTATTTCGTGCCGAAGTGATGGACAATACTGGTCAAGCTCAAATCGAGCTCTCGAGCGATGTCACGCAGTGACCCCCCTCGGTAACCGTACGTCGAGAAGACCGTGGTGGCGGCATCGAGGATCTCGCTGGACCGTTGAGCGGACTTGGCATACGGCCCGCGAACACCAGAGCGCGAACGTCTTGGCGGGGTCGCGTTCGGGCCGCCCGCAGTCGTTGGCTTCTGCTCAGTCACCATTTCGACGATGGTAGCCCACCTCCGACTATGCCGACGCGAGGCTGTCGCCCACGACCTGCCTGAGCCAGTCCTGAAGGTCTCCACGTCGGGCTACTTTGCGATGCTGTCGCTGGTCTAGGGGAAAGACCCATCTCACTAGGGGTTCTGCCCGGAGGCGTCGGGGTCAGAGAGGCCTACAGATGGTCACGCCACGCCATCCATGGCCCCCATTTGACGCCAAGACCACCACGATGACCAGTCGCCCGGCTACAGCCCCGGGCCCAGCCCGACCGACACGGCTGCCGAGTGGAGCTCCGACCCGAGCCTGGTGAGCACCCGGCGGGGGTCGTGCTGGTGGGTGAGGAGGACGATGCTGCGATAGGGGGCTTCGGCGAGGTGTCGCACGACGACGCCCGGACGCCGGTAGATGCGCCACGTGAGCGCGGACACGAGTGCCAGCCCGAGCTCCTCCGCCACCATCTCCTGCACCACCAGCTGGTCCTCGGTTGTGAAGCGGATGTCTGGGTGGAACCCGGTGCGTTCACCGAGTGCAGAGAGGTTGGCCTGGCACCAGCGGCATCCCGAGACCCAGGTGGTGGTGCCAAGATCGGCGGCGGCCAGCGGACGATCAGCGTCTTTAGCCAGGGGGTGTGACTCGGGCATCGCCACGAGCAGCTCGTCGCGGCCGAGACGCCGACTGCGCAGCCGACCCGGGTCATCCGAGAGCTCCTGGATGTCGTCCTGTTGGTGCTCGAAGGCAAGGGCGGCATCCACCTGCCCCTCGATCAGCGCCTCCACGGCCAACGGCGGTTCCATCTCGATGACCCGGACCTCGACCGGGCTCTCCTGCCTCACCAGCCGAGCTGCTGCAGGGGCGACCAGGGCCGAGATCCCACTGGGGAAGCTGGCGATGACGAGCCGCGCCGCCCCCCGCCTCACGGAGTCGCGCAGGGCAGCCTCGGCCACGAGGAGCCGAGCAGCGATGGCATCGGCATGCCCCAGCACTACTTCACCGGCCGGCGTGAGGGTGGTCCCACGAGCGTGGCGACTGAGAAGCTGTGCGCCCGCGGCCCGCTCGAGGCGCCGCAGCTGCTGGGCGACTGCGGGTTGGCTCCATCCCATCCGGCGAGCCGCGGCAGAGATCGAGCCCAGTCTCGCCACCTCGCGGAAGGTCATCAGCAACTTGGGGTCGAGGGACCCTGGTCGTTCCAGCTCGTCCCGCTCGTCGTCGCGGCCGCCGGATGCCATGGCACTACCCTTCGTCGCTCACCTGGGACAGCGCGGCGAGCGACTGCTCACTGCCGTACTGCTCAGATGCTGCAGGTCCGTGTGATCAGGAGACTACGTCGCCGGGGCAATCCGCCCCGCTTCCCGATCCCTCGGCGCCCACGTCACCGCTCGCCCTGCGCCTCGACCTCCGAGACCAGCTCCCGGACCAGGGTGCTGAAGAGGCGGGTCGCCGCCGATCGCTCGGCCGCCCGGGGCCGCGTCCGCGGGAAGCCTGCGGGCAGGAGCTCCAGCACGGGGTCGATGACCTCGCGTTTGCGCTCGTGCCGCAGCAGGTCGTCCCGCGCGAACAGGGCGGAGACCATGCGGTCGTACAGGTCCGGGCTGAAGATCTCGTCCCACCACTCGCGCTCCGGACCCATCCCGCTGGGACATGCGCCCGACATGCGCAGGGCCTCTGTCGCCTGCACGTCGACCGTGCCGTCCTCGGCGATGACCACGCCGTAGTCGCTGGCCGCCCCCGCTGTGGTGACCTTCCCTCTGATCACGTCGTGGCGGACGGCCGCCAGGTCGCGTTCGAAGGGGTGCCCGTAGCCCCCGGCGCCGGCGGTGAGCAGGGTCACGGTGTCTCCGGGACGCAGCGCGATCACGTCAACGACGGTGGGTCGAAGCTCACGGTCGCTGCCCTCGTTGATGACCAGCTCCGTCCGACGTCCCGGTTGTCCGCCCGCGTAGCCCCAGGGGCGGA
>JACRAA010000382.1 GCA_016213595.1 Actinomycetota bacterium
ATGCCTATCGCCAACCGCCCCCGGTTGGGCTTCTCGGGAGCGCATCTCACGGCATCCGACGGTCAGCGTGGGCTTGGGGGCCCAGCTGACCGACTTGGGGGGACGCCGGGGACCTTGGGGGGTTTGGGATGCCTGCACGTATGAACACCCGGTTGATCGTCATGACGCTCTGCGTCGCGTTCTTGACACTGGGTCTGCCTGCTCCGGCGGCGCGCGCCGTCTCGTCGTGCGGCAACGCGATCGTGTGCGAGAACCAGCTCCCGGGCACGCCGCAGAGCGTGTGGGACGACGGGACCGACGACCAGACGATCCTCGGCTACGCCACCCAGATGAGCGTCAACATCGGCAACGCGATCGCGTTCAAGGTCAACACGAACGCCAAGGCGTACACCGTCGACATCTTCAGGATGGGCTACTACCAGGGCAACGGTGCCCGGAAGATCACAACCATCCCCGTCTCCGTCCCGCTCCCGCAGACCCAGCCGGCCTGTCTGCGCGACACGGCCACCGACCTGTTCGACTGCGGCGCTTGGGCTGTCTCGGCGAGCTGGCAGGTGCCGTCGACGGCGGTTCCCGGCGTGTACTTCGCGCAGCTGACCAGGACAGACACCGGCGGCCGCTCCCAGATCATGTTCGTCGTCCGCGACGACGCCTCGCACTCGGACATCGTCTTCCAGACCTCCGACACGACCTGGCAGGCCTACAACACCTACGGCGGCGCGAGCCTGTACCAGGGCGTCAACCAGTCCCGCGGCTACAAGGTGAGCTACAACCGCCCCTTCATCGACCGTGACGGCGTGACCATGCGCGACTACGTGTACGCCAACGAGTACCCGTCGATCCGATTCCTCGAGGCGAACGGGTACGACGTGTCGTACATCTCCGGTGTCGACGTCGCCATGGGCCAGGGGCATCTCACCAACCACAAGGTCTTCCTGTCCGTGGGGCACGACGAGTACTGGTCGGCCGGCCAGCGCGACGCGGTGACGCAGGCGCGCGACGCCGGCGTCAACCTCATGTTCCTGTCCGGCAACGAGGTGTACTGGCACACCCGCTGGGAGAACTCGATCGACGGCACGGGCACCCCGTACCGGACGATGGTCTGCTACAAGGACACCAAGGAGAGCGCGCAGATCGACCCGGTCTCGCCGACGCCCACCTGGCGCGACCCTCGCTACGCCGGCTTCAACCCCGAGAACTCGCTCAGCGGCACCATGTACGTCGGCCAGGGCTCGAACCTGCCCCTCCAGGTGACCTCCGACCAGGGGAAGCTGCGGGTGTGGCGCAACACCGGCCTGTCCAGCATGAGCCCCGGCACTTCGGCGACCCTCGGCTCGGACCTCGTCGGGTATGAGTTCGACGGTGTGGTCGACAACGGCTACTCGCCGGCCGGCCAGATCAACCTGTCCACGACCGTGGCGTCCGTGCCGGAGATCCTCACCGACTTCGGGAACCAGACCGCACCCGGCACGCTCACGAACCATCTGAGCTACTACAAGGCCGCCTCCGGAGCGCGTGTGTTCTCTTCGGGCTCGATCCAGTTCGCCTGGGGCCTGGACGGGACGCACGACCTGACCGCGCACGACGCGATCCCTCAGGTGCAGCAGCTCACCGTCAACGTCCTGGCCGACATGGGCGCCCAGCCGACGACGCTCCAGGCCGGGCTCGTCCAGGCCTCGGCCTCCGCTGACACGGCGGCTCCCGTCGTGAGCATCGCGCAGCCCGCGAGCAGCACGACCATTGCGTACGGCACCCAGGTCACCGTGTCCGGCACTGTGGCCGACGCAGCCGGCCTCGCGGCAGGCGTGGAGGTCTCGGTGGACGGCGGCGGCAGCTGGCACCCGGCGACGGGGATCAGCAGCTGGTCGTACACAGGTCCGCTGCGTGCCTACGGGGCCAACGCGATCCAGGTGCGGGCGACCGACGACTCGCTCAACACGTCGACTCCGGCCTCGCCCGCCGGGCTCACCGTGACCGGTCCCAACTCGGTCTTCGGCGACTGGGTCCCCGCGACCCCCGACTCGGGTGACACCTCGGCCACGACGCTCGGCATGATCTTCGTGCCCAACACCGACGGCTTCATCTCCGGGGTGCGCTTCTACAAGAGCTCCTCGAACACCGGGAACCACACCGGGACGATCTTCAGCTCCACCGGCACCGTCCTCGCGACCGGTACGTTCTCGGGAGAGACAGCCTCGGGCTGGCAGCAGCTGACGTTCAGCACTCCGCTCACGGTCACGGCAGGGACGCGGTACGTGGTCGCGTACTACGCGCCCGCCGGCCACTACGCGTACTCGGCGTACTTCTTCTCCCCGAGCCCGCTCACGTCGGCAGACCTCACCGCGGTGGGCGGCCTCGGCGTCGCGAACGGCGTCTACGCCTCGGGCAACGGCTACCCGAACCAGAGCTACCACCAGACCAACTACTTCGTGGACGCGCTGTTCACGTCCGCGGCCAACAGCCCGCTGTCGGCCTTCGCGATCTCTCCGGTCATCGGAGCCGGCTCGGTCCTGACGAGCAGGACCGTCGTCGGCCAGTTCAGCAAGGATCCCGGTGACACCTCGATGGCGATCACCCTCTCCGCGGCGGGCGGCGTCCCCGTCGCCGGGACGAGCACGTACGACCCGGTGTCCCACCAGATCACGTTCACACCGTCCCAGGCGCTCGCCTACGCGACGACGTTCACGGCGACGATCACCGATGCGAACCTCGCGACGCCGTACACGTGGTCCTTCACCACGGTCGCAGCGCCGCGGGTCGCGGGTGTCTGCCCGTGCACGTTCTTCCAGGACACGGACCAGCCCACCACGCTCGCCACGAACGACGCCGCCAACGTGACCGTAGGCGTGCAGTTCTCCTCGAGCAAGGACGGCAAGGTCACCGGCATCCGGTACTGGAAGCCCCTCGGCCTGCCCAGTGGTCAGCCCGTGACGCTGTACGGCCCGACGGGAACAGCCCTCGCCAGCGCGACAGCCTCGAGTGAGACCACCGTGGGCTGGCAGTCGGCGTCGTTCTCGACCCCGGTGTCACTGACGGTGGGGACCAGCTACACGGCCGCCGTCCAGTTCCCACAGGGTGGCTACCCCTACGCGTACGGCGTGTTCGGCTCGACGTTGACCGTGGGCCCGCTCACGGCCCCGGTCGGTGCGGGACGCTACGTCTACGGCGCGGGTCTGCCGACCAACTCCGTGAGCACGTCCTACTTCGTCGACCCCGTGTTCCAGACCGCGCCCAGCGTGCCGCCGGTCGTGGCAGCGGGCTCGCCGGGCAACGGTGCTCGCTCCGTGCCGATCAACGGCTCGGTGACCCTCACCTTCAACGAGCCGATCGCGACCGGGACGGCTACCGTCACGCTCTCCAGCCCCGCCGGCCCTGTTTCAGGAACCGTGACGGGGACGTCGACGACGAGGACGTTCACCCCGTCGTCGCCACTGGCCGAGAACACCACGTACACGCTCAACGAGTCGGGCGCCGTGACGACCGACAACGTGGCGCAGGTCCAGGCGTACTCGGAGTCGTTCACGACGTCCGGGGTGGCCTCGTGCCCGTGCTCCCTGCTGGAGACGACGCTCTCTCCGGTGCAGCCGAACCTCGCCAACGGGTCGGCGATCACGCTCGGCCTGAAGTTCACGCCCACCGTGAACGGCTACATCTCGGGGCTCCGGTACTGGCGGGCGGCCTCCAACGTCGGCACCCACACCGGCAAGCTGTACGCGGCCAACGGGACCGTACTGGCGAGCCTGACATTCGTCGACGGAGCTGAGGGCTGGCAGCAGGCGACCTTCTCGACGGCCGTCGCCGTGACGGCAGGGACGCCGTACTTCGCGTCGTACTACTCGCCCAACGGCACGTACTCGGCGACGACGAACGTGTTCACCACGGTGATGTCGAACCCGCCGCTGCAGTCGCTCGACTCAGGTGGCGTGTACGGCGGCGGTGACGTGTTCCCGGGCCAGTCGTTCGGCGCGCCGAACTACTTCGTCGACGTCGTGTTCACGACCACCGGCGTCCTCGACACGCCGTCCGTGGCGTCCGTGAGCCCCGCGTCCGGCGCGCCCGGGGTGACCGTCACCAGCCCGGTGACCGTCACCTTCAACGGCCCGCTGAACACGGCCTCGGTGTCCGTGGTGCTGACCGGTCCGGGCGGCACCGCCGTACCGGGCAGCCTGTCGGTCACCGCTCCCACGGCCACGTTCACGCCGTCGGCAGCGCTCTCTGGGAACACGACGTACACCATGACGGTGAATGCGTCCGGACCCGGCGGTACCGCCATGGCACCGTTCACGTCGACGTTCACGACGCAGTCCCTCGTGAACGTGACGTCGACCAGTCCGACGGCCAACGCGACGGGCGTCGCTGTGACGTCGCCGGTGACCGTGAACTTCTCCGGGGCGCTGTCACCGACCTCCGTGGTCATCACGCTGACACCGTCCGGCGGCACGGCCGTCGCCGGCACCCTCACCACCACATCGACCTCCGCCACGTTCACGCCGACGGCGTCCCTCGCGCAGTCGACCGTGTACAACGCAACCGTCAGCGCGTCCAGCACGTCGGGCTCGGCGATGACGCCGGTGAGCTGGTCGTTCAGCACCGTCTCGCCGGCACCCGTGATCTCCAGCCGGTCGCCCGTGGCGTCGGCGACGGGTGTCGCCGCCAACACGAGTGTCTCGGTGACCTTCACGGGAGCCGTCGACCCGACAAAGTCGACACTGACGCTCGTGAACGCGTCGGGCGTGGCGGTGGCCGGGACGCTCACGACGACCTCGACGAGCGTCAGCTTCAAGCCGTCGGCGCTGCTCGCCGCCAGCACGAAGTACACGGCGACCGTCGGGGCCTCCAGCGTGCTCGGAACTGCGATGACGCCGTCCACCTGGTCCTTCACCACAGAAACGGCTCCCACCGTCTCGTCGATCACGCCGGCCAACGGAGCCACAGGGGTGACGAACCGGACGACCGTACGGGCGACCTTCAGCAAGGCGGTCAACCAGGCCAGCATCGCGATCACGGTGACTGATCCCGGAGGTGCCGTCGTCACAGGGACCCTCACCACGACGGGCACGTCCGGCACCTTCACGCCGTCGCCGATCCTGACTCCGGGGACGCTCTACCAGGTCGCCGTGAGCGCCGCGCTCGCCGACGGCCTCGTGGCGCCGGCGTTCAGCTCGAGCTTCACGACGGCCGCCGCGGTGAACATCTTCCCGGCGACCTTGACCCCGACGACGAGCACGTCGACGGCCAACCCGCTGACAGTGGGCGTGAAGTTCCGGTCCACTACGGCGTACTCGATCACGGGGATCCGGTTCTACCTGCCGGCGAGCTGGACGAGCACGTACACGGTCAGCCTCTGGACCAACGGCGGCACGAAGGTGGCCACGGGAAGCGGCTCGCCGACGTCGGCGACTGACGGCTGGCGGACGGTGAGCCTGACCACTGCGTACCGGATCGCCGCCAACACCACGTACGTCGCGTCGGTACGGGCTCTCAGTGGCCAGTACTCGTCGACACCGCTGGCCTTCACGACCACCTTCACCAACGGGACGATGTCGGTGCCGGCGTCGGGCGGTGTGACGTCCAGCACGGACGTGTTCCCGACGGCAACATCGACGACGAACTACTTCGTGGACGTCGTCGCCGCTCCGTGACACGAGGGGGCCGAGCCGGGCAGGGTTCGCCCCCTGACTGTCACGGTTCGCCGATGCCGACGACCCCTCCGCCGTAGCCTGAAGCCAGCAGGTGACGGGCTCGAGGAGGAGTCATGGTCAGCGGGCTGGTGGCCTTCGTCACGACGATCATCGTCCTGGTGGTGCTGGTCATCGGGCTCCGATCAGCGGGGACCAGGTCCCCGCTCGTGGCCGCCTGGATCTCGTTCGTCACCGGAACGCTGGCCGCACTGACCGTGGCTGTCCCGTTGGTCACCAGCGGGCTCCCTCGGGAGGACACGTACCAGCCGCTGACCGTTGTCGCCTGGCTGCCCCTGCTGTCCATGACGCTCGGGCTCATGGGACTGGCCACGGGAGTCTTCGCGCTGGTGCGGGGGGAGCGGTTGTGGCGGACCTGGGTCGGTCTGGTGACCGGCGCCCTTGTGACCTTGTTCTGGCTCGTCTTCGCCTTCGGCGACGTCCTGTTCCCGCACTGAGCGTCTGTCTCAGCAGCCAAGGTCAGCAGATCGGCCCATCGGGCCTAGCGGGCCGGTGACTCGGCGGTGAGCGCCTCCCACCACGACTGGAGCTGCTCGTGGCTCATCCGTCCGCCTCTCCCCACGCGATGCTCGTCGTCACGCCGAACGTCCGTACGACCCGGCTCAGCTCGGCGTTCGTCAGCCCTGTGCCGCGACCGCCGATGGCCAGGTTGAGGTACTCGTAGCGCGCTGCCGTCTCCGCGTACTCGACCCTGTCGCACGCGGCCAGCACCGATTCGTCCGACCTGGCCATGACACCGTGCTTCGCCCACACCACGAGCTGGTGGTGGCGGAGGCTCGCGAGGTTGGCCTCCGTCAGCTCCTCCGAGCCAGGCACCATGAACGGGAGGTAGCCGATGCCCTCGGGCAGGTGGACGATCGTCTCGGCTTGCCAGCGCACCAGGCGGTCCGAGAGAGCTTCGGTGTCCTGGTACTCGGGCACCGTCGACAGCAGCGTGAGGTGCAGCGGCTGTGCGTGGACGATGGCGTGGAACGCGAGGCCTCGCCTGGCGACGTGGTCATCATGCACGGCGAGGTGGGAGTTGAGCTCGACCGTCGGTCGGGTGAACGGGCCCCGTCCCGCGAGGTGGAGCGTGGCGGTCGTCCCGCTCTCGTGCACGACGAGGAGGCCGACGTTGCCCTCCGGCTCGTCGGCGAGGGAGCGGAGCCGGCAGCCAGACCCGGTGATGACGACGGTGTGACCCACGAGCGCTGGGGAGGCGTACGGAAGGTCGACCTGCCGGGTCGTGTCAAAGTAGGCCGGGATGTCGACGGGATCCGCAAGGCACACCGAGATGTTCCCGGCGCCCGCCTCGGCAGCGTCGATCTCGGTCATGCGGCGCCCCGCCGCCCCCAAGGCTTCCAGGACGTCGTCGACCGTGTTCGGGGATCCTCCGGCTGCCACGAGGCAGTCCTACCACGAGCGGTTCCCGGGTCGGAGCCCCCGCCACGGTTCGCGCCCGAGCGCCACGGTCGTGATGCGAGGATGTCGCCGTGAGCGAGGAGGGCCGCAGCGGCGCGGAAGTGGCTGAGATCCAGGTCGTCGGGCAGGTGTGCGTGGACCTACGACCCGTCCTCGGGTCGTCGAGGCTCGCCGGGCCGGGCGAGCTCGCCGTGGTCGGGCCGATGGTCATCACGCTGGGCGGTGCCGTCGGCAACTGCGGACGCGTGCTCGCTGACCTCGGCGTCGACGCGTGGCTCTCCGGCTGCATCGGCGACGACGAGCTCGGGGCGATGGCCCGACGGCTGCTCCAGGCGCGGCATCGGAACGTGGACCTCGTCGTGTCGCCGGAGCTGTCGACCTCGTACTCGCTCGTCGTCGAGCCCGCGGGCGTGGACCGGTCGTTCTGGCACCACACGGGCGCCAACATGGCCTTCACCGGTGACTGCCCGGTGACCGCGACCCGGCTGCTGCACTACGGGTATCCGTCGCTGACTCCCGCCATGTGTGCCGACGCCGGGCAGCCGATCGTACGGCTCTTCGACCGCGCACATGGCCATGGTGTGCCCACCTCCCTGGACCTGTCGTTCGTGGCGGACGGCTCGCCGGTGCGGGACGTGGACTGGCAGGCGCTGCTCCGGGCAGCCCTCCCGCTCTCGGACGTGTTCTGCCCGAGCTGGGACGACCTCGTGAGCTGCCTGGGCATGCCGATCGACCCGGACGACGCGTACGTGGCGGAGTGGGCCGAGCGCTTCCTCGAGTGGGGCGCCGGGATGGTCCTGGTCACCCTCGGCGGCCGTGGCACGTACCTGCGGGTCGGGTCCGCCGACCGTCTGGAGGCGTTCGCGGCGTGCCGGATCGCCCCCGCGGCATGGGCCGGTACGGCGCTGTGGCAGGTCCCGGAGGTCCTCGCCGCCGTCACGACGACGAACGGCGCGGGCGACGCGTACAAGGCGGCGTTCCTGTCCCGCCTCGTCCGTGGCGAGGCGCCGCAGGCCTGCCTGTCGTTCGCCGGTGACGTCGTCGCCCGCTACCTCACCGGACGACCCCTCACCGGCTGAGCCCCCACCGGCTGACCCCACACCGCGCTGACGCGACTAGGCCTTCTTCTCGTCGTGGCCGCCGAACTGCTTGCGCATGGCGGAGAGCAGCTTGTCGGCGAGGAGGTCCTCGTCGCGTGACGAGAAGCGGGCGAACAGGGCGTTGGCGAGGATCGGCGTGGGGACGCCCTCCTCGATCGCCGCGAACGCCGTCCAGCGGCCCTCGCCCGAGTCCGACACCCGGCCGGAGAACCCCTCCAGCCGCGGGTCGTCGTGCAGGGCGGACGCGGTGAGGTCGAGCAGCCAGGACTGTACGACGCTGCCACGTCGCCAGACCTCGGCGACTTCGGCGATGTCGATGTCGTACTGGTAGTGCTCCGGGTGCTCCAGCGGCGCCGTCTCCGCGTCGGTGTCACGGGTGACGCGGCCGGCGTTCGCATGCGCGAGGATGTTGAGCCCTTCGGCAAGGGACGCCATCATCCCGTACTCGATGCCGTTGTGGACCATCTTCACGAAGTGGCCCGAGCCGACCGGGCCGCCGTGCAGGTAGCCTTGCTCCGCGGGCGCGGGGTCGCCGTCTCGACCTGGAGTACGCGTCGCGGTGTCGACACCCGGCGCGACGCTGGCCCAGATCGGGCCGAGGCGGTCCACCACCTCGTCCTCGCCGCCGATCATGAGGCAGTAGCCGCGGTCAAGGCCCCAGATCCCCCCGGACGTGCCGACGTCGACGTAGTGGACCCCCGACGGGCGCAGGCTCTCGGCGCGGTCGATGTCGTCGGTGTAGTGGGAGTTGCCGCCGTCGATGATGACGTCACCGGCGGCCAGGGCGGCACCCACCTCGCGGACGGTCTTCGACGTGATCTCGCCCGCCGGAACCATGAGCCACACGGCCCGCGGTGCCTGGAGCCTGCTCGCCAGGTCCGCAAGACTCTCGGCACCGACGGCGCCCTCCGCCGCCAGCCGCTTCACGGCGTCAGGGTTCACGTCGTACACCACGCACTCGTGCCCGTCGGCCATGAGCCGTCGAACGATGTTGGCCCCCATCCGACCCAGCCCGACCATTCCCAGCTGCATGCGAAACCTCCCGTGAGCGGTACGGATCACGCCGAGGCGTGTCGACCAACCTACCCGCGCGGGCCACGGCGGGCTCGCTTGAGCGCATGGGGGTGCTCGCGAGCGACGGGTAGCCGTCAGAGCACATGTATCAGGCGTCGTAGAGCTGCCTCTTGACTGTCGTGAGCGAGACGCGGGTGCACGTGAACGGGAGACCGGTGGTCGTCCCGGACCACCTGTACCTGCGCGGTCCCGGGCCACGCGTCGTCGTGCGCTTCCCCGGCCCGATCGAGTCGACGTGGGCCGCCCGACTGGAGGCCCTTGGGGCGACCGTCGAGTTCTGGTGCCCTCCGTACGGCGCGTGCGTGACGATGACGGGCGACGCGGACGAGAAGCTCGCCGCCTCGGACATGATCGCCGGGTACGTCCCGTACGCGGAGGACGCCTGCGACCGGGTCCTGGATGTGGGGACCGGTCCCGACTGGCTCGACGTCGTGTGCTTCTCGAGTGCTGACCGCCCGCGCGTCGCCGACGAGCTGAGGGCCCTTGGCGCAACGATCCTCGACGAGTCCAGCTCGAAGGTGCGGATCGCGTGGGCAGGGGACGTCCGGCCGGTCCGCGAGGTGGTGGGCGTCAAGCTCGTCGAGCGGCCCCGGATGCCGACGACGTCAGCGACAGGGCTCGCCGCGGACCTCGCGTTCGCGCTCCCGGACGGCTCGTGGCGCACCGACCTCGACGGCAGGGGCGAGACCATCGCTGTGGCCGACACCGGCCTGGACACGGGGGTTGTCGGGACTCTCACCCCAGACCTCGCCGGCCGGGTACAGGCGCTCACGTCGTGGCCGATCAACCCCTCGTGGGCGCCGTACGTGACGAACCCGGGCGCCGACGACGGGCCCGCGGACCTGGGCAGCGGCCACGGCACGTACGTGGCGGGCCTGGCCGCAGGCACAGGGGCACGCAGCGGCGGCCTGCGGCGGGGCGTCGCTCCGGCCGCGGCTCTCGTCGTCCAGGCGATCGAGCAGTGGGTCGCCGTCGCGCCGGGGCACCCCGAGCTGGGCGCCTCGCGCTACACACTGGCCGGTCGACCGACCGACCTCCGAGATCTGCTCACGCAGGGCTACAGGTCCGGCGCCCGCATCCATGTTCTTGCTTGGGGGAGTGCGGCAGCGGGCACGTACGACAACGACGCGTACGAGGCCGACCTGTACCTGCGTGAGCACCCTGAGGCGACCATCCTCGTCGCCGCGGGGAACAGCGGCAGCGACCGCAACGCCGACCGCGAGGTCGACCCGGGCAGCCTCGACTCGCCGGCCACCGCCAAGAACGTCACGACGGTCGGCGCCACCGAGGGGTCCGACCCCAACGGCTTCCCCGTCACCTGGAGCCGGCTGCAGGCCGAGGGGCGGGTCTTCGCGAACGCTACCGACCTGGCCGACCCCGTGTACGGGCAGCCGGACCGCATGGCTCTCCTCTCGTCGGCCGGACCCACGTCCGACGGCCGCGTCAAGCCGGACGTCTCCGCGCCTGGGACCTGCCTCGTCGGTCCGCGGGCGATGCAGGCGACGGGACGCGGCTGGGGCCTCGCCGACCCGCTCCCGTCGTACCTCGTCGACGGGGGCACCTCCGCAGCGGTCGCGGTGGCTGGGGGCGCCACCGCGCTGCTGCGGCAGGCGTGGCGCACCGCCCTGGGCCACGCTCCCGCGGGCGTCACGCTCAAGGCGCTCGCGGTTCTCGGCGCGGCGCCGGTGCTCAGCCGCGACGGGACGAGGCCGGAGGACCGCGACGTCGCCGGCTGGGGCCGCCTCGACCTCGATGCCTCGCTGCCCCAACCGCCGGACCACTCGACCGTGAAGGTCCTCGTCAACGCGACGAGCGGGACCGCCGTCCGTACCGGCCAGTCCCGTCGCCGTCGCATCAGCGTCCCCGCCGGCACCCGGCTTCGGGCAGTCCTCGCCTGGTACGACGTGCCGGGCGAGCGTCTCGTCAACGACCTCGACCTGACCCTCACCGGCCCCGGCGTCGCCACGCCGATCCGGGGCAACCACCAGACCGGCTCGCCCATGACACCCGGCACCCCGGACCGTACGAACACGGTCGAGGTCGTCCACGTCTCCGGGCTCGCCGGCGGCACCTGGGAGCTCGCCGTCACCGGCGCGAACGTCCCTCAGGGACCGCAGCCGTACGCCCTCGTCATCCACACCTGGAGCTGAGGGCCCAACCCACCGAAAGGAGACACGGCCATGGCCGACACGCACGCGCCGCGAGCGCACACCCGTACCGCCGATCATCCACCCGAGGCAGCAGACAAGGTCGAGGAGGCCGCCACCACCTCGACCGCCGTCGCGCCCGCGCCCAGCAGGGCTGTCGTCGGCGGCTCGCCGCTCGGCGCACTGCCCCTCGGCGGAGGCATTCTCGGCGCCGACGTCAGCGGACAGCTGAAGACGGTCGCACCGACCTTCGGCTCCGTCCTGTCGAGCATCGGGATCGGCGTCGCCGACAGACAGACGGCCCTCGACACGGGCGTCATCGACACCGTCAACGAGCTCGCGGGTACGAATATCAGCGTCGTCACCGACGTCATCCAGCACCTCGACGACGACGGCCTGCCCGACACCTCGCTCACCGAGCTGGTCAGCACGGACCTGTCCGTCCTCAACTTCTTCATGCCGACGATCCACGAGTGGAAGCGGGTCGCCATCTCGATGGACCTGTCCGTCGGCGCGTTCTCCGAGAGCGACGGGGTGCAGTTCAACGCCCGCCAGCAGGGCGGGGGCATCGGCGGGGCCGGCCTGTTCTGGGGGTTCCTCGGCGTCAACGAGACGACGAGCTACGACAACCAGCAGATGGGCTCAGTGAGCCACCAGCAGGAAGCCAGCTGGTCAGCCGGCGAGGTACGCCTCGACGCCACGCTCGGACCCCGTACGACCGGAAAGCTGCCCGTCGCGAGCCAGGTCTCGGTCGGCCCGCAGATCGTCTTCTCCCAGGGGGCCACGAAGGAGGTGGCTGTCGCGGGCGCCGGCGTGAACCGGTCCGTGGACCTCGTCATCACCGTGCTCAAGGCCGCGGGCGATCCCAACCCGACCAAGCCGATCACGGTGACCGCCGGCGGGCTCCGGACAGCGTTCTCGTCCACTGCGCCCTTCACCGGGAACATCACGAACGGCGACGGGCAGGTCGCCCTCACCGTCACCCGCAACGTACCGAACGCGGGTGCGGGTGGGATCCAAGCGACGCTCGTCGCCCGGCTGGGCTCCTTCAGCCAGTCCTACACGCTCACCATCTAGCGCGAAAGGAAGCCACTCCCATGGCAAACACCGACGTCAGCGGCCAGCTCTCGACCGCAGGCATGGCATTCGGCGACCTCGTCCGGCTCACCGGGCAGGCCGTCGCCGACACCCAGCAGAAGCTCAACAAGACGGCCGCGGACTCGACCAGCGCGCTCGCCAAGACGCTCGTCGACGTCATCTCGGTCCAGGAGGTCGACTATGACGACAACGGCACGGTGACGGGCAGCAAGACGTTCACCTCGCAGCTGCCGCTCATCGACGTCGTCGACCCCGTCCTCTACCAGTGGTCGCAGGTACGTCTGCAGGGGCGGTTCACGGCCAGCCAGTTCGGCGCGACCTCCTCGACCGACACGCACACGAACACGAGCACGGACGGCAGCGGCCAGGCCGGCGTGCTCCTGATCTTCGGCGGCGGCTACAACAACTTCCAGTGGGACGACTCGCAGACCCACGTCGACTCCAACTTCCGGGTGGAGTCGTCGGTCGGCCTCATGCGCATGAACGCCATCCTCGAGCCGCGCCACGACATCGGGGTGCCGAAGCCCCGGCAGGCCGTGGTCGGTCCGCAGATCAGCATCGACGCGGGCCCGATCGCCGACGTGGGCAACCCGGCCACATCCCGCACGATGGAGGTCGTCGTCACCTACCTCAAGGCCGACGGCACGCCCATCTCCGGCAAGGAGCTGAGCATCGACACCGCGGGTGTCGGCTGGTCGTACAAGGGTGGCGTCTCGACGACGGACGGCACCGGTGCGCTGACAGCAGTGCTGACCAGGCAGTTCGTGGGTGACACGCCCGACCGGACCCCGGTCGACGTCGTGGTCAGCGTTCGCAAGGGCATCGTCGGCGAGTCGACGACGGTGACGTTCTGACGATGTCCGGACAACCACTTCCACAGGGAGGCACCCAGCAGTCCGAGCTGGGTGCCCTCCTGGCCGGCACCGTACGAGCGGTGGTCGACGCGCAGGATGTGCTCGACGACCACGCCCGGCAGCTGGCCGCGGAGTACGCAGCGGCGGAGCCGGGGACTCTCGCCCTTCCGCCTCTGTGGTACGCCTTCGACTCGGTGGGGATCGACATCGACCTGTCGAGCGAGGTCGTACGTACGTCAGCGGGCCCCGGACAGGTTCCGCAGACACAGCTCGTGTGCCGCACCCTCAACCCCGTCACGGCCGGCGTCTTCGGCTACTCGGCGGCCACCGGGACCCACGTGCACGTGACCCTGACGCCGCAGCGCGTCGCTCCCGCGCCGCTGCCCCTCCCCTCTCCGCCCCCTGACCATGGAGAACCGACATGACCACTCCGACCTCTGCTGGTCCCCTTCCCGTGGCGGCTGTGACGGCCGCCTCGCTGCCGGTCTTCAAGCCCGTCGGTACGGACGAGATCGTGACGATCGGTGACCGTACCGGGATCTTCACGCCGCTCACGACGAAGCGCGGCGACAACACCGACAACCTCAGCAAGATCGTCGACGTGCTCCGGGGGGAGCTCGCCGAGGCGAAGTCGAGCGCGGCCGCGCTCCAGGCGAAGCTCGACGCTCTGACCGCGCCTCCCAGGTCCGCGGACAACCTTGCCGAGGGCGTGCAGAACGCCCTCGACTCGCTCGCCGACAGGCTGGGGGCCATGACCAACACGACGTCCAACTTCGCGGTACGGGAGTTCTCGCTCGAGTCGAAGGTCCACGTCGACGTCACCGCGCTCGGGACGATCGGGTTCCAGTTCGTGAAGCCCGGTGAGACCGTCAACGCCGCCGCCCTGTCGACGGTCACCCTCACCGTGGTGCCCATCCCCAAGCCCCTCCCCGATGCGGTCGACTCGTCCGCTGGGTCTGCGGCGCCTGGGACTGTTGCGGTTCCGGGTCCGGGCGGGGTCCGGGGGGTGCGCGGTGCCGACCGCCCCCTCGAGGCACTCGGGCTCTCGTCGGCGCAGGCGGATGCGCTGCGCAGCGCCCACGTCACGACCACCTCGGAGCTGGCCCGTGTCGCCACGCACGCGACAGCCACGGCCGAGCTCGTGAGCATGCTGGGCGTGACGCGTGAGGAGCTGGGCCGGTACGTGCTGCTGGCCGGCCTGCTCACCGTGCCCGGTCTCGACGGGACGAAGGCCAGGGTTCTCTACGAGGCCGGCATCCACGACGTCGCCGCCCTCGCGGAGATGAAGCCCACCACCGTCGTCAGCCGGTACGCCAAGGCCGCCGCGTCCGTGGAGGGTGCGGGCCGCTGGCGCCCCAAGGAGGCCGACGCCGAGTCCTGGGTGGCGGCCGCGAAGGCCCTCACGACGCACTGACTGTTCCCGAGAGGACCTATGCGCCTCCGCGAGAGGACCTATGCACCTCCGCGAGAGGACCTATGTACCTCGGCGAGAGGACCTATGCGCCTCCGCGAGAGGACCTATATCCCTTCGCGAGAGTACCTATGCGCCTTCGCGAGAGGACCTGTCGGTCCTCTCGGACGAGCAGCGGGCCGACCGCCGCCGGCGGCTACGGCTCCGGTGTCACCAGGGACCAGGTCGGGTGCTTGGGTAGGCGGTTGTCGCCGGACGACCTGCCGCGGAGGCGGCGCCCGACCCACGGGCCCACGTGGCGGCGGTAGTAGCGCACCTCGTCCAGGGGACGTTCTCGCCACGCCCGAGGCGCCGGCTGCGCGCGGAGGACCGACGGCACGCCCAGAGCCGTGAGGACGAGGTGGGCGACTCGCGCGTGCCCGTCCGGGTTGAGGTGGATCCGGTCCTCGCACCAGTACTCCGGACCGTGGAACGTGGGGTCCTCCCAGCAGCTCACGAAGAGCAGCTCTCTCTCGGCGGCGAGCTCCTTGACGGCGAGCGTCAGCGTCGTTCCGCGCGCATGGATCGCCCGCCTGCTGGGCAGCCCCGACGACGGGTCGGGCCCGCTGAGCAGCACGACCCGGATCCCCGCGTCGAGGCAACGGTCGACGGCCGTACGGGTGAGGCGGAGCAGCGCCTGCAGGTCCGCGCCCGGCCGCAGCATGTCGTTGCCGCCGCCGTTGAACGTCATGAGGTCGGCACGAGGTGCGAGGGCGAGGGCCTCGTCGACCTGGCCGGTGGCGATCGGTGCCAGCAGCCGGCCGCGGATGGCGAGGTTGGCGTAGTGGACGGGCTCGCTCGCTGCGGCTGCGAGCCCCTCGGCGACCCGGTCCGCCCAGCCTCTCGGCGTCCCGTCCTCGCGCCAGTCCCCGACGCCCTCCGTGAAGCTGTCCCCGATCGCGACGTACCGCATGCCGCCAATCCTGCCGAACCGTTGGCCGACGGCGAAAACCGGGCCGCTGAATGGAGACCACCGCTGAGCAGGCCGATCCCGAGACCGCCGCCAACGACGGGGGACGGACGTGAAAGCATCTCGCTCGTGACTGAAGACGTGTTCCGCCTGTCGAGCCGGTTCGCCCAGATGAAGTCGTCGCCGGTACGGGACATCATCGCCGTGATGGGCCGGGGCGACGTGATCTCGTTCGCCGGCGGGATCCCGGACCCGAGCCTGTTCGAGCTGGACGACTTCAAGGAGTCCTTCGCGTACGTGCTCGAGCACCAGGGACGGCGCGCCCTGCAGTACGCCACGACCATCGGCGAGCCCGAGCTCCGCGAGCAGGCGGCGCAGCGGCTGTCGCGTCACCTGCCGACGGCGCCCGCACAGATCCAGGTGACCAGCGGCTCGCAGGAGGGTCTGTACCTCGTGGCGACCACGCTCGTCGACCCGGGCGACGTCATCCTCGTCGAGCGCCCCACCTACCTCACCGCCGTACAGGCGTTCACCCTTGTCGGCGCCCGTCTGGTCGGCGTCGACAGCGACGACTACGGGATGCTGCCGGACGCGCTCGCCGACGCGATCGAGACCCACGACCCGAAGCTGGTCTACCTCGTCCCCACGTTCCAGAACCCGACGGGCCGCACGATGTCGGCCGAGCGACGCGCCGCCATCGCCGACGTGCTCGTCCGTACCGGCGTCCCGCTGCTCGAGGACGACCCGTACGGTGAGCTCCGGTTCGAGGGCGAACCCCTCTCGCCGATCGCCGCGCAGCCGGGGATGGCGGAGCGGACCGTCCTGCTGAACTCGGCCTCGAAGGTGATGGCGCCGGGCGTACGGATCGGGTGGCTCCGCGCGGAGGGCCAGATCCTGCGGTCGCTCGAGATCGCGAAGCAGGGCGTGGGACTGCAGACGGCCGTCACGGACCAGCTCGCCATCGCGCACTACCTTGCGACGTACGACCTCGACGCCCACATCGCCAGGGTCGCCGACGTGTACCGGACCCGACGCGACGCGATGCTCGCGGCCCTGGACGCGCGGCTGCCCGCGGGTGCCACCGTCACCCGGCCCGAGGGCGGCATGTTCGTGTGGGCTCGGATCGGTGGGGAGGCCGACTCGGCGAAGGTGCTGCCGCTGGCCGTGGACCGCGGGGTGGCGTTCGTACCGGGCTGGCCGTTCTACGCGAACAACCCCGACCGTACGACGATGCGGCTGAGCTTCGTCACGAACTCGCCCGACATGATCTGCGAGGGTGTCGACCGCCTCGCCGCCGCCTGGGGCTGGTGACGAGGGCTCGTCCTGCCCACAGCATCCTCCTGCCCACAGTCGGTGAGAGGTTCTGGACGTCACTCGCCCCCGCCGGCAGGCTCACGTGTTCGGGTGGCTGCTCCGGCGAGGGCGAGGAGTCTCAGTGCCGAGGCTTGGTCAGTGGTGACCCTTGCCCTTGCCCATGACGGACGCCACGGCGCCGGGAGCGCCGGTCTTGTTGATGCCGGAGACGTACTTGCCGAAGTCCTCACCGGGCGTTGCGGAGCCGGCGAGGGCGCCGGGCAGCCCGTGCGTGAACGTATGGTCGGCGGCGGTCGGCTTGGCCGTAGCCGTGGTCTCTGCCGCCTCGGGCGTCTCGCTCTCCGTCGGCTCGGCCGACTCCGAGGGCTCAGCCGACTCGGACGACTCGACGGCCTCCGGGGTCTCCGACGCCTCAGTGGCCGTCGCGCTGGCGTGCGGGCGCAAGGGGGCACTGTCGACCTGAGCGGCAGCGAATGCGACAGGCCCGACGGCGAGGGCGCAGGTGGCGGCGATGGTTACGGCGATCTTGTTCATGGTGGTCGCTCTCGGAGAGTTGGGGCAGCCTCGTACGGGCACGAAATGTAGCGGTGAACCCTGAAGAAGGCCACAGTTCTGTGAGCAGACTCACCGGGCCTCTCCGCTCAGCCCCGTATGGCGTCTGGTCAGCCAGCCCCGCCGTGCATTCCTCGTTGCCTTCTAGCCGACATCTCTCCGTGTGAACGTGAGGTGGGTGACACCGGTGGGAGAGGCGACCGTCTCGATGTCGTAGGCGTTCTCCAGGCCTTCGAGGCCGTCCCAGAGGCGGACGCCGCGGCCGAGCACGATCGGGACCTGGACGAGATGCATGTGGTCGACGAGACCCGCGGCGAGGAAGCTGCGTACGAGGCTGGGGCCGCCTCCGATCCGTACGTCCTGGCCGTGGGCTGCCTTCTGGGCGATCGCCAGCGCCTCGGTCGGGGAGGCGTCGAGGAAGTGGAACGTCGTGCCTCCCTCCATCTCGAGGGAGGGTCGCGGGTGGTGGGTGAGCACGAAGGTGGGTGTGTGGAACGGCGGGTTGGCTCCCCACCAGCCCTCCCATTCCGGGTCGTCATGCCAGCCCGGAGGGCCGTACTTGTGGGCACCCATGATCTCGGCGCCGAAGCCGTGGCTGTGACGCTCAGCGAAGGCGTTGTCGACCCCGACCGATCCCTTCGGGTCCCAGAACCGGGTGGCGAACATCCACTCGTGCAGGCGCTGGCCCGCGTGGCCGAAGGGCGCCTCTGCCGACTGCGGCTCTCCGGTGGCGAAGCCGTCCAGCGAGATGGCGAAGTTGTGGATCCGGGTGAGCGACATGGGCTCCTTGATACCGCCTGTCGGCGCCCATGGGAAGAACACCGGCCGGCGCAGCCGTACTCGCGTCGTGAAGTGCCACCGCTGGGGGAGGCCCGTCGCCGCCCGACTCGGGCCTGCCACCCTGGTCGGAGGCGGCTGTCGGCCTTGCTCATTAGGCTCATTCTCGGGAGGCGACATGAGCAACACCGAGACGAGGTCCCCGGTTGTCGACTGCGTCGCGCACGACGGGCACGATCCGGAGCACGTGCAGCTTATTGAGCCGAAGGACGTTCACCTGGGGGGTGAGGACGCCCTCAGAGTGCGCCGTACGCTGCCTTCGCTCCGACGGTCGTTCGTAGGCGCCTGGTGCTTCGTCGACCACTACGGGCCCGAGCGTGGCGTGTGCATGGACGTCCCGCCCCATCCCCACACGGGCCTGCAGACGGTCAGCTGGCTGTTCGAGGGCGAGGTCGAGCACCGTGACTCCGCAGGGGTGCACTCGATGGTGCGTCCGGGCGAGGTCAACCTCATGACCTCAGGTCACGGCATCGCGCACTCGGAGGTGTCCACTCCGGAGCGTGACCTGCTGCACGGCGTGCAGCTGTGGGTGGTACTGCCGGAGGCGAGCAAGGACGTGGTCCGAGAGTTCCAGCATCACGTACCCGACCTCATCGACGCCCAGGGCGTTCGGGCCCGTCTTCTCGTGGGCACCTTGGGCGGGGTCACGTCCCCGGTACGGACAGAGACACCTCTGCTCGGAGCGGAGGTGGTGCTGGCGCCTGGAACCACATGGGAGGTAGGCGTGGAGCCGGGGTTCGAGCACGGTGTGCTGGTCGACACCGGTCAGGTCGACGTCGACGGCGTGCGCCTCGACCGCTCCGTACTGGGGGTCCGGGACGCGG
>JACRAA010000393.1 GCA_016213595.1 Actinomycetota bacterium
ACCCGGACAGCCGTCGTCACCCGCGTGATCGTTGCCGTCGTCCTCGCCGCGCTCGCGTTCGTCGTGCTCGCAGGCCTGGTCGCCGGCCACCCGGACCTCGGACGCATCAGCCTCGCCGCGGCGGGGCCGCGCGGCTGGTACGGAGTGCTCCAGTCCGCCGGACTGCTCTTCTTCGCATTCGCCGGCTACGCGCGGATCGCGACGCTCGGCGAGGAGGTACGTGACCCGGCCCGTACGATCCCCCGGGCCATCAGCATCGCGCTCGGGGCGACGGTTGTCGTGTACGCGGTGGTGGCCGTCACGATCCTGAGCGTCCTCGGCGCGCCCGGTGTCGCGTCCACCCCCGCGCCCCTGGCTGCTGCCGTGCGAGCCGGCTCGTGGCGGTGGGCCCTACCGGTCGTCCAGGTCGGCGGCGCCGCAGCCGCGCTCGGCGCCCTGCTCGCCCTCGTGGCCGGCGTGGGACGTACGACGCTGGCCATGGCCCGCGAGAACGAGCTGCCGCGCTGGCTGGCGGGCGTCCACCCGACGTACAAGGTCCCCCACCACGCGGAGGTCGCCCTGGCCGTCGCGGTCTGCGCGCTTGTCCTCGCCGTCGACCTGCGGGGCGCGATCGGCTTCTCGTCGTTCGGCGTGCTCGTCTACTACCTCATCGCGAACCTCGCCGCGATCACCCAGGACGCCTCCCACCGCCGCTCGCCGCGGGCGCTGCAGGTGCTGGGGGTCCTGGGATGCGCAGTCCTCGTCGCCACGCTGCCGGTCCCCTCGGTCGTCGCCGGCATCGCGGTATACGTGATCGGCGTGGTCTACCGGCTCGCACGCCTGCGGCCGAGGCCCTGACTCGTACACCTGTAACGGCACCGCTCACTCGCCGGCGGCGGGGGGACCTCCGTTCAGTGTCACATACGTGGGCGCCGTCACGTATGCGCATCGGCGCCCGCCTATCTGCCAGTCAGTGGAGATGCCGGGCACGGTGCAACGTGCGAGACGCCACTCGCCGCCCCCCTCAGCCCCCCGCCAACCCAGCACCTGCCGTGACCGGCTCCCGGACCCCTTCCCACTCAGGCCGTAGGGACATCCCGCTCGTACCGCCCGTGGCGCGTACGGCGAGCGTCTGGTGGATCTCGATCTCACCGTTCTCGAACCCCAGGGCGGAGCCCGCCAGGTACAGCCGCCACACCCGCGCGCGACCGGGACCGGCGAGCCGGACGGCCTCCGTGTGGTGCTCCTCGAGGTTGCGCACCCACGCCCGCAGCGTCAGCGCATAGTGCTCGCGCAGGTTCTCGACGTGGCGGACCTCCAGGCCGGCGTGCTGGATGGCCGTCACGACCGTACCGATCTCCTCGAGCTCGCCGTCCGGGAACACGTACCGCTGCAGGAAGCTGTTGCTCTTGATCCCGGCGACCCCCGCGGGCCGGCTGATGCCGTGGTTGAGCAGGCGGCCCTGCGGCGCCAGCAGCCCGTACATGCGTGAGAAGTACGTGGCGAGCTGCGCCTCACCGACGTGCTCGAACATGCCGATGGAGCTGATCGCCTCGTACGGGCCGTCGTCGACCTCTCGGTAGTCGGCGAGCCGGATCTCGACCTGGTCGGCGAGGCCGGCATCGGCGACGCGGCGCCGCGCGAGCTCGGCCTGCTCACGGGACAGGGTCACGCCGACCGCGCGTACGCCGTAGTGGCGCGTCGCGTGCATCGCCATGCCGCCCCAGCCGCAGCCCACGTCGAGCAGGCGCATGCCGGGGACGAGCCCGAGCTTGCGGCAGATGAGGTCGTACTTGGCCTCCTGCGCCGCGTCCAGCCCGACGGACGGGTCCTCCCACACCGCGCACGAGTACGTCATCGTCGGCCCGAGGAACAGCCGGTAGAAGTCGCCGGACACGTCGTAGTGGTGGGCGATCGCGGCCGCATCACGGGACCGGCTGTGCCGGCGGCCGTGCAGCCGTACCTCCTCAGGCGGTGGCTCGGGGGCGCGGCGCAGCCCGCCCGTACCCCTCACCAGACGCGCGAGGGCGGCCCACGACCGCGGGCGCCGGAAGGCTTCACCCAAGCGCTCACGGAGCGTGCTCAGGACGACGTAGATGTCCCCCTCCAGATCGATCTCCCCGGCGACGAAAGCCCTAGCCAACCCGAGCTCGCCGGGCGCGGAGAGCATCCGCCGGACCGCGTCCGAGGACCGGATGATGACCGTGGCCGGCGGGTCGACGGGACCGGCGTAGCTGTCGTCGTAGGCCCGTATCCCTATCGGCAGGTCACCGCCGAGAAGGGCTGACAGCGTGCCCGCGAGGTCCTCGCCCGCGTCATTCCGGTTCGCCATCTGCGCTGCTCCCCTCTGTTCTGCTCCGCTCCGAGCCATGTGTGCCTCTCCCCTCTGTTCTCGTCCCTTGCGCCTCTGCCCTCGTCCCTTCCGCCTCTGTTCGTGTCTCCTCCGACCCGGCCGACTCGAGGACGGCCAGGACTGCCGGCACCAGTGCGTCCGCGATCCGCGCGTAGCCGGCCGCCGAGGGATGGAACGCGTCGGCGCTCAGGGTGCCGGCGTCGTTGAAGTACTCGGGGCCGACCGCCAGCCCCACGTCGACCAGGCGCACCCGCGGACGCCTCGCGACGGCACGGCGCTGGACGGCGCTGACCAGGGCGCCGTACCCGATGGCCACCTCCATCAGCGGGTGCGGGAGCAGTCGCATCGCCCGGAACCTCGGCAGGGTCGACATCACGACGGCCGCGCCCACGGACTCGAGGGCGTCCAGGAGAGCCCTCGTGGACTGCGCAAGCCTCGTCGGCGCGGTGACGCCCGTCACGTCGTTCGTGCCGACGACCAGGACCGAGACGTCGTGGTCGCGAGCCAACGGGAGCTGCTCGGTCAGGACGTCGATGGTCCGCGCCCCGGATCGGGCGTACCCCACCACGTGCACGGGACGTCCGGTCGCGTCGGCGACGCGCTGTGCGAGCTGTACGGGCAGGACGTCCTCGAGGCGGTGCACGCCGACGCCGGCCATGGCGGAGTCGCCGAACGCTGCCATCTCCACGACCGGAGCATCGGCGACGGACGGAGTGGACGGTTCGACGGTTAGGTCGACGGCGGCGAGGGCCGGCGGAGCGACGAACCGTCTCGGGAAGAGGATGGCCTGGCGGAAGGCGACGCCGACGACGGGCAGGACGAGGAGCAGCGCGGCCAGCGAGGCCTTCCCCCAGAGCGGAGACACGATCCAGCGGCTCATGGGCGACGGGCGGCTCCTCACGGCCAGCTCCCGCACCTGCCCACCCGTCTCGCGGGCCTGCTGCATCGTCATC
>JACRAA010000392.1 GCA_016213595.1 Actinomycetota bacterium
AGCCGTACCCATGTCCGGGGTCGGCTCTGCGCGGGGGCAGCTCGTGACGGGGGTCAGCTCTGGAGGGGGGTCCGCGCGCGTTCGTACGCCTTCGCGTAGGAGATGCCGAGGGCCAGCAGCAGCAGGCCGACGAGCAGGAAGGCGATGCCGCGCGCCAGCCCCGGCAGCAGGGCCAGGTCGACGAGGAAGAGCTTGCCGGTGGCCGCGGCCGCCAGGCCGAGTCCGAGCTTGATCCAGCCTCCCGCGTGGTCGCTGCTGCGCAGTGGTCGCCGCAGCACGACCAGGCTGGCGAGCGCCCACCCCACGGTGACGACCACAGACGACGTCTGGTGGATGGCGATGGGTGCGCCTGACGTACGGGCGAGGAGGTAGCCGAGCGAGGTCACCACGGCGGCGCCGCCGAGCATGCCGACCGCGATCAGCGCGTACCGGAGCCAGGCTGGGCTGGGGTGGGCCAGGACGCGGCGCGTGGCCCAGTGGCCGACGGCCGCGAGCAGCACGACGAGGATGCTCCCGACGAGCACGTCACGGAAGCGGATGCCGAACGCGGCCGGGACACCGGCGGGGAGCCATCCCGCGAGGCCGACCAGCGAGCCGACCAGCGCCACGGTCCCGACAGCCCGGCTGCGCAGTGAGCCGGCAGCCGCCGCGTAGGCCACCGCGAGCCCGGGGACGAGCACGTCGACGAGGCTCAGGTGCGTGGCGAGCCCGACGGTGGTCAGCGCGAACACCCCGGCGAGGGCCGCCCCGGTGGCTCGGAGCCAGTCCCTGCCACCGCGGAAGAGGGCGACGACCACGTACAGCCCCGCCGCGCCGAGGGCGACCCAGGCTCCCTCAAGGCGGGGGAGCCGGCCCACTGCCAGCAGGAGCACCGGGAGCGCAGGTGCGACAAGGACGGATGCGAGGGCCCACTGCTCGGGGGTCGCGGTGCGCCTGCCCAGCAGGGCTGACATCGCCCCCATGACGGCGTGCACCCCGGCCAACGCCACGAGGAGCCAGGCGTCGTTCGCCGACAGCCCGTACCTCCCCGCGAGCCCGACGAGCAGGAAGGTCGTCGGAAGCGTACGGGCGACGTGGAACGCGGACCACCGCATCCGGAGGTGGGCGACCGACGCGACCGCCGACAGCACCACCATGAAGGCTGCGCCCAGATGGACGTCGCCGCTCACCCAGGGGCCGATGACGAGCGCGGAGGCGACCGCCAGGCAGGCGAGCCACTCGCTGCGCCACAACGCCGCGACGAGGCTGACCGCGACGCCGAGCAGGCCGGCGAGGACGAGCCCGACGACGCCGGGGACCAGGTCGTACAGCGTGGTCCCCGCGACGAGGGACAGGAACCCGGCGGCCATGCCCGTCGCGAGCAGGGCCGGCCCTCCGGCGTTCTGGGGGTCGCGGCGGTGGAGCAGGAACGCGCCGGCGGCCAGGACGACGCCCAGCATGGCCGCGCTGATCGTCCGTGGCGCAGGGCCGAAGTAGCCGTACTGCGCCGCGAGCACGAGGATGAACGCGACCCCGACCAGCGTCACCAGTGCGCCGATGCCCGCAAGCACCCGCGCGACGACCTGGGTCGTGGACAGGCTGGGGCTCCTCGGCACGTCGAGGGGTGACGCGGCGTGGGGCCCGGCGGGCGCTTCGGCCGCCTCCGGCTGTGGGACAGGCTGCGGCTGTACGAGAGGGTGCTGCGCCGCCGCGACGGGCGGCAGGAAGGCCGGGTGCGGCGCCGACACGACGGGCGGCGGGAACGCCGATGGCTGCGCGACGAAGGGTCCTGCGGGAGGGGCTCCCACGGTCGGTGCCGGGCGAGGCCCGAACCGTACGGCCCACTCGTGCAGCTCATGGTTCTGCCGCGCGGTCTCGGCGAGCAGCCTGTCATGCCTCGCGAGCAGCTGGCGAAGCTGCTCGTCGGGGGGCATCTGGGTCATGGGGCTGCTCCTTCAGTTGTGTCCTCACGGCTGCCGTAGCAGGGGCGCCGACGGGGCCACGCCCATATGCTCGGGACATGACCATCGTTGACCCCACCACGACCCCTGCCTGGTCCGAGCTCACCCGTCTGGCTGACGGGTTCACAGGGGATCTGCGGGCGTGGCTGTCCGACGCCGAACGTGTCCGGCAGCTCAGTTTCCGAGCCGGTGAGCTGCATGTCGACCTTTCGAAGAACCTTGTCACCACGGAGGTCCTGGACGCTCTGCTGGACCTGGCGGAGCAGGTCGGGCTCGAGGCCCGTCGGGACGCGATGCTCCGTGGGGAGCGGATCAACGTCACGGAGAACCGGTCCGTGCTGCACACTGCGCTGCGGCGGCCGCGGGGCGACAGCCTGACCGTCGAGGGCACCGACGTCGTCGTCGAGGTCCACGAGGTGCTCGAGAAGATGTACGCGTTCGCGGACAAGGTGCGTACCGGCGAGTGGGTCGGCGTCACGGGCAGGCCCATCCGTACGGTCGTGAACATCGGCATCGGAGGCTCGGACCTCGGCCCGGTCATGGTGTACGAGGCGCTCAAGCCCTACGTGCAGGCGGGGCTCAGCTGCCGCTTCGTGTCGAACATCGACCCGAGCGACATGTACTCGAAGACTGCGGACCTCGACCCGGAGACGACGCTGTTCATCGTCGCGTCGAAGACGTTCACCACGCTCGAGACGCTCACGAACGCGCGGCTGGCCCGCGACTGGCTGTGGGCGTCCCTGGAGAAGGCGGACGCGATCGACGGCAGCGAGTCGTCCCGTACGGATGCGGTGGCCAAGCACTTCGTCGCCGTGTCGACCGCGCTCGACAAGGTCGCCGCGTTCGGCATCGACCCGGAGAACGCGTTCGGGTTCTGGGACTGGGTGGGTGGCCGCTACTCGGTCGACTCCGCAGTCGGCACGGCTGTCGCGGTCGCGATCGGCCCGGAGCGGTTCCGGGAGTTCCTCGACGGCTTCCACCAGATCGACCTCCACTTCGCGGAGACCCCGCTCTTCCGCAACGTGCCCGCACTGATGGGCCTGCTGAACGTCTGGTACGGGAACTTCCTCGGGGCGCGGACGCATGCAGTCCTGCCGTACGCGCAGTACCTGCACCGCTTCGCCGCGTACCTGCAGCAGCTGACGATGGAGTCCAACGGCAAGGGGGTACGGGCCGACGGCACGCCGGTCACCACCTCCACCGGCGAGGTCTTCTGGGGCGAGCCGGGCACGAACGGGCAGCACGCCTTCTACCAGCTGATCCACCAGGGCACCCAGCTCATCCCCGCCGACTTCATCGCGGTCGCCGCCCCGCCGCACCCGCTCAAGGACGGCGACCAGGACGTCCACGAGCTGTTCCTGGCGAACTTCTTCGCGCAGACCAAGGCGCTGGCGTACGGGAAGACGGCCGACGAGGTGCGGGAGGAGGGGACAGCCGAGGCGATCGTCACTGCACGGGTGTTCCCGGGCAACCGGCCGACGACGTCGATCATGGCGCCCGCGCTCACCCCGAGCGTCGTCGGCCAGCTCATCGCGCTGTACGAGCACATCACGTTCACGGAGGGGACGATCTGGGGGATCGACTCGTTCGACCAGTGGGGCGTCGAGCTGGGCAAGCAGCTGGCCCTGCAGATCGCCCCGGCGATCTCGGAGGACGACGTAGCGCTGGCGGCACAGGACGAGTCCACGAAGGCACTCATCGCGTACTACCGCGCCAACCGCGACTGACGCGGCAGCGCTCCGCCAGGGTCGCGACGGCAGGTACGAAATGCCCGCGCGGCCACCCCGTACCCTGGCAGCGTGACCGAAGCCGCCTCCAGCCCGTCCCGCCGCGGCAGCCTGCTCGGCCGGGTGGCCCTGGCGGCGTGCGTCGTCGGGCTGCTCGCCTTCAGCCCGACCCTCTACGCGTGGGGGGCGACCGTCGGTCGTACGTACACGACAGCCACGGTGCCGCCGCGTGACGTCGCAGTCGTGTTCGGCGCCCAGGTGCTGGCCAACACTGCCCCGTCCGCGTACCTCAAGGCCCGCCTCGACATCGCGTACGAGCTGTGGCGGACGGGAAAGGTCAAGGCCGTCCTCGTGTCCGGCGACAACCGCGAGGTGCACTACAACGAGCCAGACGTGATGCGGACCTACCTGTTGGGGCGGGGCATGCCGGAGGCCCAGGTGGTGGCCGACTACGCCGGCTTCGACACGTACGACACGTGCGTGCGGGCGATGAGGATCTTCGGCGTGACGAGCGCGACGCTGGTCACGCAGAGCTACCACATGCCGCGCGCCCTCGCGACGTGCCGTACGGTCGGCCTCGACGCGGTGGGCGTCGGCGACGACTCCGTACAGCCCGGCAATCCCACCCTGTGGCGGAACTTGGCGCTGCGGGAGGTCCCGGCGGGCATCAAGATGGCCTATGACCTCCTGTCCCGGCGGGAGCCCGTCCTCGGCAACCGTGAGCCGGGAATCGACATCGCGCTGGCCCGCTGACGTCCGCCGCTCGCGCGTGGCGGTCGTCGCCGGGTGGGCGGATCGGGAATCATGGGCCCTGAGGAGGCCGCCATGATCATGCTCACGTCACCGGCGGGCACGCCGTTCCGTGTGGCGCGCCTGGGCAAGGTGCAGATCTCCGTCGGACAGTCGTGGCCGTACCTGCTCATCGTCCTGCTCCTCGTTCTGCTCTCGGACCGTGAGCTCACGGCAGCCACGCTCACGCAGGACGCGAGGACTGCGCTGCTGTGGTGGGTCTGTCTCATGGCAGCGGTGGTGATCCACGAGCTGGGCCACCTGCTGATGTCCCTCGCGCTGCGCGTTCCCGCCCACCCGGTCGTGCTCGACGTCTGGGCGGGGCACGTGCACTCGCCGGTCCCGTATGGTCCCGGTCGGACCATGCTCGTCGCCGTCGCAGGACCGCTCGCGAACCTGCTCACCGCGCTCCTGTCGTACAACATCCGTGAGGTCGCGGCGTGGTCGTCGGCGGTCGTCCCGTTCATGGTGCTCAACCTCGGCATGTTCATGTACCACGTGCTGCCCGGCCTGCCCCAGGACGGGGGCGTCGTCGTGAACGCGGTCGTGAAGTGGGTGACGCAGTCGGAGACCTCGGGCATGGAGGTCGGCGCCTGGGCGGGCCGGTTCGTCATCCTCGGCGCGGCGGTGGTGTTCCTGGGTGGTCCGCTGGTCATGACCCGGCATCTGCCGAGGCTGATCGACATGGTGTGGGTGGCCGTCCTGGCGTGGCTGCTGTGGCGGACGACGACAGCCCTGCTCAAGGTCGTACGGCGGCGCCACCTCACCGACCAGATCCTCACCCGCAGCATCCTGCGGCCCACCGAGACCGTGCCGCGGCACACGCGTCTCGACATCACGGACGCCACGTACGCACGCGGCTGTGCGGTGATCGTGCTCGACGACCAGCAGGAGCCGATCGGCGTCCTCGTCATCGGCTCCGGCGGCCCGCTCCGACGGGACGTACTGACGGCCGGCGACGCGATGCTGCCGGCGCCCGGGCCCGGCTGGGTGACCGACGCGGTGCTCGACGACGACATCAGCGACGCAGCGGACACCCTCGTCGCGAGCGGCTATCCGGTGATGGCGGTACGTACGGATGGGGGGCGGTACGGGCTCGTCTGGCGCAAGGACCTCGACAGGGAGATCGGCCGCCGCAACAGCGTCTTCGGTCCCCAGCGGGCCAGTCTCGGCCTCCGGCATGCGGACGGCACCGGCTCGCAGCCCTGATCCCCGGCCGCTATGCTGGTCCCCGCTCGGCCCCGGCCGTGCGGGCGTAGTTCAATGGCAGAACATCAGCTTCCCAAGCTGACAGTGCGGGTTCGATTCCCGTCGCCCGCTCTCTTGCGACACAGCCCTCTGTCACAGCCCTCCTGAAGGCCCCGCGTTGGCTTGTGACCGCGACCACCAGTTCCTTCCCACCTGCGGCCGCCCGCCGACTCTCCTCAGATGGTGATCACGTTGATCAGGAGGGCCAGGATCGTCGTCAACGCCTTGGCCTGCCGGTAGCGGGCGGGGTCGGCTGGTGGCACGAGATCGGCGTAGACACTGAGGACGATGTAGGTGAGGGCCGGCGCCGCCCAGTCGTTGGCGGAGAAGGGGGACAGGCCGTCGTCGTTGAGCTGCGGCATGTTGGCTGAGATCCGCCACATGAACACCGCGATGGCTGTCAGCACCCCTACGGCCAGCAAGTGCCGCCATTGGCTGCGGGGCAGCCGCCACGCGGCAGCGGCCACGGCAGTGACGCCGGCGATGAGGGCTGTCAGTGCGATGTGCGTTGCGCTGAAGATCATCGGTCTGTCTCCGCCATCACGAGGTCTCCTGGGAATCCGGCATGGCTATGGTCGGGTCGGTGTGGGAAGCCGTCGACTGGACCGCGGCGGGTGGGACCAGCGGAAGATGACGGGCCCAGCGCCACAACGCAATGTCGTAGCCGGCTTTGACGACCCCGGCGATCAGCAGCGGCGCGCCCAGGGCGACCTGCTGGACCGCCCCCGCGACGAGAGGCCCGAGAGGCCGGACGGTGTATCGCGCGGCGTTCGTCACAGCGGCGGCGGCGGTTCGCTCGCCCGGGGTCACCACGCTCATCACGAGCGCCTGCCGGGTCGGGACGTCCATCTGGGACAGAGTCGTGCGGGCGAGCAGGAGCACGGCGGCGACTGGGAACGACGGGGCGAACGCGATCGAGGCGTGAAGGATGTTGATCGGCAGATGGGTGCCGACCATGGTGGCAACGAGCCCGAACCGGCGAGCCAGCCGCGGTGCCAGGACCACGGACACGGCCTGGACCAGAGAGACGCTGAAGAACAACCACCCCAGCGAGGCGACCGTCACGCCATACCGCTGAGCGAAGTAGTACGACAGAAACCCGGTGGTCACCAGCCCGCCGCCTCCCGCGTCCACCGCGAAGAGGGCGGCCAGTCGCCGCACCACGGACCGCGACTCGCCCAGCCTGCCGGTCGGGGCCCGGTCGCTGACATGGTCTGGGTGGTCGGGATCGCGGCCAGGCACGGGCTGTGCTTCGACCGCCGGTGACAGCTGCCACGCCAACAGCGCACCGGTCACACCGACGGGGACGAGCGCGAGGAACAACCAGGCATGCACGGCTCCACCGCTGCCACCGTGGCCCAGGCCGGGTGCCGCTGCCGCGAGGGCGCCCAACGCCCCCGTGCCCGCACCGACGGCGTTGTAGCGCCCGTAGGTCCTCGCGGTCCCGGCATCCGCTCCCGCGAGCATGACCTGCTCCAGGGTGGTGGCCGGGCCATTGTCGACGACATCGGTGGACAGGGTGCCCGTCAGGGCCACGACCAGCAGCAGCCAGAACGGGGCACCGGCAGCGACAAGGGCACCGGCCACCGCGACGCCGAGGAAGAACACGGCGTACGAGCGGCGCCGCCCGACCCGGTCGGCGAGTCGGCCGACGACCAGGCTCGCCAGCGCAGTGCCGGCAATCATCGCGGTCAGCACGATCCCCGCGGCGAGGGGGCTGTAGCCGCGTGCGGCGAGAAGAGCACCCAGGATGACGGCGGTGAACCCGTACCCGGCCGCGCGCACCCCCTGACCAGCGATGAGAAGGGTCGCGTCCCGGCTGGCTCCGGGGGGAACTGGCGGTCTGGGTCGAGTTGGCCGATGAGCTTCGCGGTCGCCGGTGGCCATGGCGCACACTGTGCCACGCCCGTCCCGGTACTGTCTGCGCATGCACGCAGACAGTGAAAGCTCGGATGGGTTGCCGATTGAGCAGGCCGAGCTGGCCGCAGAGGTGTTTCGGATGCTCGCCGACACTACCCGCGTGCGTCTGCTGTGGGCGCTGATCGACCAAGAGCTTCCGGTCAACGAGCTGGCCGCCAGGCTGGGCAAGCCAGCTCCGTCGGTGTCCCAGCACCTGGCCAAGCTGAGGATGGCCAGGTTGCTCCGCGCTCGGCGAGAGGGAACCCAGGTGTTCTACCGCGTGGAGAACGAGCATGTGGCCCAGCTGGTCCGCGATGCCGTGTACAACGCGGAGCATGCGGGTCCCGAGATTCCCCGACACCACCTTGATGCGGGCGTCGCCCGGCTATCGCTTGCGCGGGCACCAGCCGCCACTGCCGCTGCACACGGCTCTCACCCACAGGAGACAGAGGCATGAGCCACGACCACCCCGACGTCAACGGGCCCAGCCACGACCACGTCGCCCCCGGCCTCAGCGCCGAGGCGGACCTGGTCGAGCACTCGCATCACAGCCACAGCGACCACGATCATCAGTCGCACGAGCACCAGGGGTCGACACACGGCCACAGCCATGACCCCGGCAGCGACCACGACCATGAACACATTGCCGGGCTCAAGGGCTTCTTGCTCTCACTGTTCCGGCCGCACAGCCACGACGCGGCAGACTCGGTCGACTCCGCGTTGGAGTCCAGCACGGAAGGGATCCGGGCGGTCAAGATCAGCCTGATCGGCCTCGGCGTGACAGCGGTCGCGCAGCTGATCGTGGTGATGATCACGGGATCGGTCGCACTGTTGGCCGACACCATCCACAACTTCTCGGACGCCCTGACCGCGATACCGCTGTGGATCGCTTTCGTGCTCAGCCGACGCGCAGCGAACCGTCGCTACACGTACGGGTACGGACGGGCCGAGGACCTCGCCGGTGTCTTCATCGTCGCCATGATCGCGTTGTCCGCGATCCTTGCCGCGTACGAGTCGATCCGCCGGCTGATCGAGCCCCAACCACTGACCTACCCCTGGGTCGTGCTCGCAGCCGGCCTCATCGGCTTCGCAGGCAACGAGTTGGTGGCCGTATACCGGATCCGCGTTGGCACCAAGATCGGCTCGTCCGCCCTGGTGGCGGACGGCCTTCATGCCCGTACCGACGGGTTCACCTCGCTGGCAGTGGTCATCGGAGCGATCGGAGTGATGGCGGGCTTCCCGCTCGCCGACCCCATCGTCGGCCTGCTCATCACCGTTGCGATCCTCTTCGTCCTGCTCGGCGCAGCCCGAGACATCTACCGCCGGCTCATGGACGCCGTCGACCCCGACCTGGTCGACTCCGCCGAAGCCGCCGTACGCGACGTCCCCGGCGTCTGCAGCGTCGACAGCCTCCAGCTCCGCTGGATAGGGCACCGCATGCGCACTGAGGTGACGCTGAGTGTCGACGACACCCTCAGCGTCGTTCAGGCCCACGCGATCGTCGACGAGACCCAACAGCAGCTGAGGCACCGTGTCCCGCGACTCGACCACGCCACCGTTCACGTCAACCTCGCCGCTGCAGCTAGCCACGACCACCACATCGCCACCCCACACCACCACCACGAGAAGCGCCCGGAAACCGAGTAGTCAGTCCAGGCAAGCCCCTCAGAGCACGCGGGGGCGAAGAGCGGCTCCCAGCAAACGCTCGTCGGCCTCAGTGGCTCAGCGGTGACTGCGCGGGGAGGCGCGAGGAGTAGATGGAGTAGCCGTCGAGGTAGCGGGTGACGGCCGTGGCGAGCATGGTCGCCAGCACCATCGGGACGATGAGCGTGTCCGCTGTGTGCGTGAGCTCGATGACAAGGGCGAGCGCTGCCAGCGGCGTCTGCATCGCAGCGCCGATCATCGCCGTCGCGCCGATGAGCGCGTAGCTGCCGATCGGTTGACCCGGCATGATCAGCGACCAGGCAGCGCCCATGGCGGCACCCAGGGCCGCACCGCTGGCGAGGGTGGGGGTGAAGAGGCCGCCGGTTGCCCCGCTCCCCAGGCAGAGCGCGGTGACCACGGGCTTGAGCAGGCCGACGGTCAGGCCGACGAAGGCGAACCCCGCCGTCGCCAGGAACGCCTGCTGTGCGATGTCCTGCCCGTTCCCCATGAGCTGGGGATACCAGCCGGCCAGGACACCCAGCACCGCGAAGGCGACCGCGGGGCCGACGAGGAGCCATCTCCCCTTGAGCTGGTGGTACGACACCCAGCCGATCATCCGTACGTACCCCGCCGCGAGCAGGCCGAGCAAGGGCCCCGCGACGAGGGCGAAGAGGATGTGCGACCACGTCACGGGGAAGGCAGGGACGTTGCTGTACGTGGGCCTGATCGGGAGGTAGACCCACGCCACGACAGTCGCGATCCCGGACGTCGCGAGCGCCGGCAGGATCGCGGGCAGCGCCAGGCTCCCGTACAGCAGCTCGGCGGTGATGAGCGCACCTCCCAGCGGCACGTTGTAGACGGCACCCATGCCGGCGCCTGCGCCGCACGCGACGAGGAGCCGGCGCTGACCGGTCGACAGGCCGCTCCACCGGGCGAACAGGCTGCCGGCCGCGGCGCCCAGCAGCTTGGGGGCAGCCTCGCGGCCGAGGGAGGCGCCGGCGCCGACGACGACCTCCGACAGGACCGAGCTGCCGAGACTCCGCCGGAACGACAGCAGCGCCTGTCCCGTCCAGACCTCGTCGTCGACGTCCGTGCTGCCC
>JACRAA010000386.1 GCA_016213595.1 Actinomycetota bacterium
CGGCTCGGAGCCGGCATCGTCCACCGCTTCGCGGACCCGATGGTGGGCGGCATCTACGGCGCCAGTGTGGACGACCTCAGCCTCGACGCCGTCCTGCCGTCCCTGCGCGCCGACGAGACGGCGTACCGCAGCCTCCTGCTGGCCGCCCTCGCCCAGGGCCGTCGAGCCCGGTCGGGCGGCCGCGGGCCGGGCTCCCCGTTCGCGACCCTGCGCGACGGGCTGGGGACGCTCGTGGACGCGCTCGAGACTCGGCTCCGCGCCTCGGGTGTCACGCTGCGTACCGGCGTGTCTGTCGACGCCCTCGCGAGGATCGACGGTGGCGGAGTCGCGGCCCGGCTGTCCGACGGGACCGAGGTCACCGCGGACGCCGTGGTCCTCGCCGGAGGCGTGGCGGCCTCGGCTCGACTCCTCTCGGACGTGGCGCCCGGGGCGTCGGCCGCCCTCGACGCCGTACCGCTCGCCACGTCGACCGTCGTGAACCTCGTCTACCCGCTGTCGGCGTTCCCGGAGGCGCCGACGGGACAGGGATGGCTCGAGGGCGAGCCCGCCCCGATCAGCGGCGTGACGATCAGCTCCTCGAAGTGGGAGGGCCGGGCGCCCGAGGACCAGGTCCTCATCCGGGCGTTCGTCCCGCAGCGGCTGGGTGCCGTGGCGCTCGCCCCGGACGACGAGCTCGTGGCGCACGTGACGTCCCACCTGACGCGCGTCCTGGGCGTGCGTACCGCCCCTGTCCGGACCCGTGTCACCCGCTGGCGCTCGGCGATGCCGGTCTACACCGTCGGCCACCTCGACCGGGTCGCGACGGTCGAGGAAGCCCTCGAGGCACTGCCCGCGTGGCGGGTCGCCGGTTCCGCAGTGAGAGGCGTCGGCATCCCGGACTGCATCGCCGACGGCCGGCGCCAAGCCGCGCTGGCCCTGGACGCCGCGCAGGTGCAGGCCTCGTCCACGACTACGGTCGAACCCGTACCGTCCGAGAGTGAGCACAGCCATGTCTGACACCGTCCACTACACCTGCTACGCCGTCCTGGGACGTCGTCAACCAGCCCCGGAGAACGTTGTAACGGCCGCCGAGGCTTTCGCCGAGGAGCTGGACCGCCAGGGCGTCACACTGCGCGGGCTGTACGACGTGGCGGCGATGCCCGCAACGGCCGACCTGCTCGTCTGGCTGGTCGGCACCTCCCCCGAGGCCCTGCAGGACGCGGTGCGGTCGTTCACCCGGGACGTGCTGGCCGACACCGCCGAGCTGGTGTGGACCGCGTTCGGCGTCCACCGACAGGCCGAGTTCAGCAAGAGCCACGCCCCCGCGTTCCTCGCCGGCGCCGAGCCGAAGCGCTGGCTCACCGTCTACCCCTTCGTCCGCTCGTACGAGTGGTACCTGCTGCCGGAGGAGGAGCGGCGCGACATGCTCGCGGAGCACGGGCTCATGGGCCGCGAGTACCCGCAGGTGCAGGCCAACACAGTCGCCTCGTTCGCGCTGGGCGACTACGAGTGGCTGCTGGCGCTCGAGGCCGACGAGCTCGTCGACCTCACCGACCTCATGCGTCACCTGCGCAGCGCCGAGGCGCGGCGGCACGTACGGCTCGAGACGCCGTTCTTCACGGGCCACCGCATCGAGCCGGGGGACCTGCCGAGGGTCCTGCGATGACCCTCGCCTACGACGCGCTCGTCGTCGTGGGGTTCGGCGGGCCGGAGCACATCGACGAGGTCGTACCGTTCCTCGAGCGGGTCACGGCCGGCCGGGGCATCCCGAGGGAACGCCTCCTCGAGGTCGGGCAGCACTACATCACCCTCGGCGGCGTGAGCCCGATCAACGCCCAGAACCGTGCCTTCGTGGCCGCGCTCGACGAGGCGCTCCGTGCCCGTGGCGTCGAGCTGCCCGTCGTGCTCGCGAACCGGAACTCCGCACCTTACGTGCCGGACGTGCTCGCTCGCCTGGCCGGCGAGGGGCACCGGCGGATCCTCGCGCTGGCCACAGCCGCCTACTCGGGCTACTCGAGCTGTCGGCAGTACCGGGAGGACCTCGGGATGGCACTGGAGACGACGGGTCTCGACCTGGACGTACGGAAGCTGGCTCCCTTCTACGACCTGCCGGCCTTCTCCGACGCCGTCGCAGACCTGGCTCAGGAGGCCCTGCCGGCCGACCTCGACCTCGCCGCACCGTCGACCGCCCTGCTGTTCACGACCCACTCCATCCCGGAGAGCGCGGCGCGTGCGGCCGGACCCGACGGCGGCGCGTACGTCAGGCAGCACCTCATCGTCGCCGACGGCGTCGCGGCACGTCTGTCCGCGGTCGCCGGTGAGCAGCTCGGCTGGCACCTCGTCTACCAGTCGCGGAGCGGCCCGCCCGGCATGCCCTGGCTCGAGCCCGACGTCAACGACACCCTCATGGCGCTCGCCGAGGACGAGGTCACCGATGTCGTCCTCGTCCCGATCGGCTTCCTGAGCGACCACGTCGAGGTCATCTGGGACCTCGACACGCAGGCGCAGGCGACGGCGACGGAGGTGGGGATCCGTCTCGTCCGTACGCCCACCGTCGGCACCCATCCCACCTTCGTCGGCGCTCTGGCCGACCGCGTCGTCGAGGAACTCAGGACAGGGTCCGCGGCACCCGTCGAAGGCGAGCTGTGCGCCGGCAGCTGCTGCTCGAACCCTCGCGGTGACAAGGCGAGCGTGCCCGGGCTCGCCCCTGTGCTGTCATGAGGATCCGGGTCGCCACGCGTGGCTCCCACCTCGCGTGGACTCAGTCGGGACTGGTCGCGGAGGCACTGCGCGCACAAGGGCATGACGTCGAGCTCGTCCGGGTCACGACCCACGGTGACGTGAGCACTGCTCCGCTCGCCGCGCTCGGCGGCGTCGGCGTGTTCGTCGGGGCCGTACGGGAGGCTGTCCTCGCCGGTACCGCCGACATCGCGGTGCACTCGTTCAAGGACCTTCCCACCGCACCGGCCCGAGACCTCGTCCTGGCCGCCGTGCCGCAGCGGGAGGAGCCCGCCGACGCGTTGTGCAGCAGGGACGGCCGCCTCCTCGCCGACCTTCCCTTGGGGGCCACCGTGGGTACGGGCTCGCCGCGCCGAGCCGCCCAGCTCCTGGCGCTGCGCCCCGACCTCGCTGTCGTCGCCATCCGCGGGAACGTCGAGACCCGCCTCGCCCGTACGAGCGAGGACCTCGACGCCGTGGTCCTCGCCGCCGCCGGGCTCAGGCGACTCGGGCTCGCCGACCGGATCAGCGAGCTGTTCGACCTCACCACCTTCCTTCCCGCGCCCGCTCAGGGTGCGCTCGCCGTCGAGTGTCGCGAGGACGCCCGGGCCGAGCTCGTCGCCGCGCTCGCGGCGGTGGACCACCCCGAGTCCCGGGTCGCCGCTCTCGCCGAGCGGGCCGTCCTCGAGGGGCTGGAGGCCGGGTGCGCAGCGCCCGTCGCTGCCTACGCCCGCCGCGATGGCGGGCGGCTCCTCGTCACAGCCCGGGTCGTGGCCACCGACGGCGCGGCCCAGCTCGAGGAGACGGCGTCCGGTGCCCTCGACCCCGCAGGGGCGGTCGCTCTCGGCCACCGGCTCGCCGACGCCCTGCTGGCCCGTGGCGCCGCAGCCCTCGTGGATCTCACCCCACGGTCACGGCCCCTCGCCGGCCGACGGGTCATCGTGCCGGCCCGCTCCCCGGAAGGCCTCCCCGAGCTGCTGGTCGAAGCGGGCGCCGACGTGGTCACCGCCTCGTTCACCCGCATCGAGCCGCTCGCCGAGACCGGTCTCGACGCGGCGTGGCGGGACCGGTTCGACTGGCTCGTCGTCACCTCGCCCACGACTGCCCGCCTCCTTCGTGGACGGACGCTGCCGGCGGGCGTGCGCGTGGCAGCGGTCGGGCCCGCGACAGCATCCTCCCTGGTGACGGCCGGGTTCCCGGTCGACCATGTGGCTGGCGGAAGTGGGGCCTCACTGTCCGCTGAGCTCGGCCGAGGCCCGGCACGTGCCCTGTGTCCGCGCTGGCGAGGCACTTCATACAACGGTCAGACCGCTCGGCGCGCGGCGGCCGCCCGTCTTTCGGAATGTCGAAGATGTAATAGATGCCGCCCAGTTCGGGATCGAGCGACACGATCTCGATCCGCCCGCGCTGCACGTAGCCGAGATACAAGTCCTCGCTGAAATACAACGCGCGCGGGTTGCGCGGTGAA
>JACRAA010000387.1 GCA_016213595.1 Actinomycetota bacterium
ACCGTCTCGAGGTCCTCCGCGCGGCTGAACTCGCCGCTGATCACGGCCGCCGCCGCTCGGCGCTCCTGGGCCTCGCGGTCGTGGTTGATGTCGCGGAGCACGCGGATGTGGGCGCTGGACCCGTTCAGGGGCAGGTCGATGCTCGCGCCCGCACTGTGCACCCAGATCGGGCGGCGGTCCTTGGAGAAGAAGAGGACCTCTGCCTCGATCTCCTGGTGTCGCAGGGAACTGGTGTGGAGGTCCAGGATGGTCTGGAGGGCGTCCGGATCCTCGTCCTCAGTGGGCCACCAGGGGTACGGAGGCTGGAACGGGCCGTCGTCCATCGTGTAGCCGAGCAGCCGGGTGAAGGCCTGGTTGAGCTCTATCACCACACCGTCGCCGTCGAAGATGAGGACGGGGTCCGAGAGCGCGAACAGGATGGCACGTCGCCAGCTGGCGTCAGCGGCACGCTCGTGCGAGGTGGCCAAGGTCGACGTCAACCGCGCACGAAGGTCGCTCACCACGCGGGGGTCCTCGACGTGGTCGTCGACCCCGTCGGTTCGACCCAGGGGCACGACGTCTGTGCCGGTGATGGCGAGCAGGACCACTGGCAGGTGGCACAGGTCGGGATCGTTGCGGATCTGCCGCACCAGCTCCAGCCCGTCGAACCCCGAACGGGTGCCCTCCACGAGAACCAGGTCCGTGTCACCGTCGCGCATGATCGCCAACGCTTCCTGCCCATCGGCCGTCAGGCGCACGTCGTACTCGCCGCCCAGCACATCCACGAGGAAGCGCCCGAGATCGGGATCGCTCGCCGCGACGAGGAGCCGGATGGTGCGGGACCCACGAGCTGCCAGGTGCGGGCGTCGGGCAGGCGAGGGCTCCTGGCTCAGACGGGCCAGGTCATCCCATGGTTCTGCTGTTGCCGGCATCGAGCCCCTCCCCGACGGTACGACAGCGTCGTTCTCACTGATGGGGAGAATGTTAAGCGAAAAGAGGCTCACTGCGTGCTCTGCAGGAGAACCGGACGGTGTACCGGCTGGTCCTTCAACCGGTACACCTCATCCGGCGAACGCCCGGGCGGCCACCGAACGACCCCAGGGTTAGTGCCCACTTACCCTGGCCCCGGCCCGACGTATCCCTCAATTCAGAGGCAATCATCAGTCCTGGTCATTCGACAGTACCTCGCGCACCGCAGTCTCCAGGGCTGAGCGCCGCTCCTCGGGTGTGGGGTAGGAGGCGGCAGCAGCCTCCTTGATCGTCACGCCCGACTCGTAGAGATCGATGACCCTGGGGTCGATGTACGACGACCTCGCCACTGCCACGGTGTTGCCCAGGTACTCCGAGACAGCGGTCGCAGCCGCCTTCACCGCGCGTCGCCGGGAGGCGACGCTGTGGCCGGGCTCCTCGGACAGCGCCAGCAGCTCGGCCGCCATCACTGTCGCGTTCCACGTGCGGAAGTCCTTCGCCGTGAAGCCGGTCCCGAACAAGCCGCTCAGGTAGTCGTTCACGGCACTCGCCGTGAGCTCCGACCAGCCAGTGCTCCTGCGGAACGCCAGCAGTCCGGTCCCCTCGTCGCGACGACGCCGCATGATGTCCAGGGCTGCGATCGCAGCCGGGTCACTGACCCTGATCACGTGGGAGACGCCAGACTTGCCGACGAACGAGAAGACGATGTCGTCGCCGCTGCGACGGACATGGCGCCTCTGGAGCGTCGTGAGCCCGAACGAGCCGTTCTGGTCCGCGTACGCGTCGCTGCCGATCCGGAACGACCCGAGGTCGAGCAGCCGGAACGCGAGGGCCAGTGCCCGCTCCTGGGGCATCCCGTCCAGCGCCAGGTCGGCAGCCACCTGCTCGCGTACGGCAGGGAGGCGACCGGCGGCTTCGAGGATGCGGTTGAACTTCGCGGTGTCCCGCATCGTCCTCCACGCCGGGTGGTACAGGTACTGCCGGCGACCGGCAGCGTCCACTCCCGTCGCTTGCAGGTGACCGTTCGGGTAGGGACAGATCCACACGTCCTTCCATGCCGGGGGGATGGCGAGCGCACGGATGCGCTCCACATCGGCGGGGCCGAGCGGGTTCCCCTCACCGTCGGTGTAGGAGAAGCCGCGCCCGGCCATGCGTCGATGCCAACCCAGCGAGGAGGCGGCGACTCGTCGGAGCCTCGGCACTGTGTGGCCGGACTAGCTGGCGAGCTGTTCCGGGGCCTCCAGCCGCTCGCGCGTCTGGTCGAGGATCCGCCGGATGACGCGCGACACCTGCATCTGGGACAGGCCCAGCCGAGCAGCGATCTCGCTCTGTGTCAGGTCCTCCTCGAACCGCCACACGAGCACCTGCCGGTCCCGCTCAGAGAGCACGGAGAGCGCACGCCGCAGGGCGAGCCTGTCCGTGAGCTCGGCGGCGATGTCCTCGTCGTCACTGAGGTAGGCACCAACGGGAGCAGAGTCGCCCGTGGATGCGTCCAGCGACAGAGGCCGGTAGCCGGCGCGGGCGATGATCGACTCGGCGACCACCTTGGAGTCCACACCGAGGTGCTGCCCGATCTCCTCCACGCTGACGCGATGCCCCGAGCTCTGCTCGAGATCCTCCGTCGTGCGGAAGGTCAGGCTGCCGAGGTCCTGGATCTGGCGCGGCGGCCGTACGACCCAGCAGTGGTCGCGGAAGTAGCGCTTGAGCTCGCCCGTGATCGTCGGCACCGCGTAGGACGCGAGCGACCGGTTCTCGGACGGACGGAACCTCTGGATGGCGACCCACAGGGCCGTACGGGCGACCTGGACCAGGTCGTCGAAGTCGACGCCGCGGCCCATGTACCTGGTGGCCAGTGCGTCGCACAGAGGAAGGTTGAGCTCGACAAGCTCGGTCATGATCTCCGAGCGCTTCTGGGCGGTCTTCGCCGCAGCCAGATCGTTGAACAGTTCGCGGGTTTTCGCCTCACGGCGAGCCACGGTGGATGCTTGCGCAGCTCCACGTGCCATGGTGCTCTCCTTACAGGAGATTCGCCCGAGTCGGCACGTGGTTGGACCGCTCTGACTCTTCGAGACTGACAGAGAAGCAGCGAATCTTCAACCCACCTGAGAGGGTTTATTAGGAATGTCACGAACTTTTTAGTGACAAAGGCCGTGCTCGCAGACGAGGTTCAGCCACGCCCCCAAGTCGGCCTTTCCCCTTGTCACAGCAAGGAAAGCGCATGCCCGAAGAGAGGCTGAGAGGACCGGGCTCACCCCTGCCTGGCGCTCGTCGCTGTCAGCCCCGACATCACGTACCGCTGCCCCAGGGCGAACACCAGGACCATGGGCACGGTGGCTATCAGGGTCGCTGCCATGGCGATCTCCCAGTGGTACTCACCGGAGAGCGCGAACGCGTCCACGATCGCCTTGAGACCGCGGGGCATGGTGAAGTACGACTCCGTCTGCAGGTAGATCAACGGCTTCATGAGGTCGGACCAGCTCGCCTGCAGCTCGAAGACGAAGACGATGATGAGGGCCGGTCGGCACAGCGGGAGGGCGATGTGCCGGAAGAGGCCGAAGGGCCCGCAGCCGTCCACCCTGGCGGCGTCGAAGAGCTCCCTCGGGATGCCCAGGAAGAACTGCCGCAGCAGGAAGATGTAGAACGCCGAGCCGAACAGGTTGCCCGCCCACAGCGGGATCTGGGTGTTGACGACCCCGATGCTGTTCCAGATCAGGTAGACGGGGATCATCGTCACGGCGGCCGGCAGCATCATCGTCGCCAGCACCAGGCCGAACAGGGCCGTGCGACCCCGGAACCGGAAGTAGGCGAAGCCGAAGGCGACGAGCGCGCTGGAGAACGTCACAGCTGTCGCGGCGGCGAGCCCGACCATCACGGAGTTGCCGAGCCACGTGAGGACCGGTCCGGCCTTCCAGACCTCGACGAAGTTGCTCCACTGGACATGGGCGGGGATGAGCTGGTTGTCGAACACCTCCGACTTGGGCTTGAGCGACGCGCTCACGAGCCACGCGAACGGGTAGACGAACGCGACCGTGAAGACGACGAGCAGGACGTGGTGGGGTAGTCGCTTCAGCACCCCGAGCGCGCTCACGGCCTGTCCCCCTCGTAGTACACGAACCGGCGACCCACCAGCAGCTGGACGGCCGTGATCGCGAGGATGATGAGGAACAGGAGCCACGCCATCGCCGAGGCGAACCCCATCCGGAAGAACTGGAACGCGTTCTGGAACAGGTAGACCATGTAGACCAGCGACTCGTCGGAGGCTGTGGCCTTCTGCTGGGGCCCGTAGAACATGGTGTACGCCTGGTCGAACATCTGGAGGGCGGCGATCGTGTGCGTGATCGCCGTGAAGAAGACCGACCCCGAGATCATGGGCAGCGTCACGTGCAGGAAGCGGCGCACGGCGCCGGCGCCGTCGAGCATGGCAGCCTCCTGGAGCTGGACCGGGACTGCACGCAGCGCCGCGAGGTAGATGACGATGCTCCCTCCGACCGTCCACACGCTGACGAACGCCAGCGAGGGCTTCATCCACGCGGGGTCGGTCGTCCAGTTCGGCCCGTGGATCCCCACCCAGGACAGGACGCGGTTCACGAGGCCGCGCTGCCCGTTGAGGAGCACCAGGAACAACGCGCCCGCCGCCACGCCGGGCGTCACCACGGGCAGGTAGAAGGCGGTACGAAAGAAGCCCGCCGCTCGGCCCACCTTCGACAGCAGCAGCGCCAGCGAGAGCGCCACCACCATGCCCACGGGCACGGAGATGGCCGCGTACACGAACGTGTTGGCAAGCGACTTCCCGACGCGCGCATCGGACACGAGCTCCGCGTAGTTCGCGAGTCCCACCGACCTCGTGGTGCCCACCATCGAGTAGTCCGTGGTCGAGATCCACAGGCTCATGAGCATCGGCCCGGCCGTGAACACGAGGAACCCGACGAGCCAGGGCGCGATGAACAGGTAGGCGGCCCGCGACTCGCTACGGCGCAGCCGCCGTCGAGGCCGTACGGGCGTGGAGCCGACGGGTGGCCGCGGCGTACGCAGCTCGACGACGGGCGCGGAGCCGGCGAGGACCGGCTCCCGCGCCGGCTCAGCCATTGCCCTTCACCTTGTCATAGGCCGTCTGTGCCTCCTTCTGAGCCTGGTCGAGGGCCTGCTGCGGAGTCTGCTGGCCTTCGAGGACGCGGGTCACCGCGCTCTTCCAGGCCGCGTCGATCTCGGCACCCGCAGGCGAGGGGTTGAGGGCCACGCCCGTGTCCAGCACGGCGTAGTAGTTGTCGATCGCCTGCTGGAACCCGGGGTCCGAGACCTTCGTGAGGTACTTCTGCTTGATCTGCTCGTCGGCCGCCTTGTTCGCCGTGAAGAGGCCTGTGAAGAACGTGTTCTTCGCGTCGACCTTCTGCTTGCGTGCCTCGGCCGCGGCCATCCACGCGTCGGTGGAGGTCATCGTCTTGGCCCAGGCGCAGGCTGCCGTCGTGTTCTTGGCACCCTTGGGGATCGCCCACGCGCTGCCCCCGACCATGCTGATCGGCTTGCCGGACGTGTCGGTGAACGGCGTCGACTGCAGCTGGAGGCCCTTCCCCGCGTAGCTGGTGAGGACGTTGACGTACCAGTTCTCCATGGGCGTCACGGAGACCGCGTCGACGGTGAGCGGGTTCTTGGCGCCGAAGATGTCGTACGAGCCTCGGAACGCCTGGAAGCTGCTCCATCCGCCCTGGTCGTTGATGAGCGATGAGGAGAAGGCGAGAGCCTGAACAGCCTGAGGAGTGGCGAGGTTCGGGGAGCCGTTGTCATTGACCAGAGTGGCCCCGTTCGCCTGGGCCCACAGCGGGAACATCTCGGGGAGCTTCGGGTCGAACCCGATCCGCTGCACCGTCGACCCCTGCACCTTGGCCAGCTTGGCGCTGGTCGCCTTCAGCGCAGGCCAGTCCTTGGTCTGGATGTCCGACAGGGGCACCCCGGCCTGGGCCAGGACGCGCCCGTCGACGAGGTTCGTCGTCACGACGTAGAACTCCGGGATGCCGTACACGGCCCCCTTGAGGGTCACGGAGCGGACGGCAGCCTGCCGGTACGCGGACATGTCGATGTTCTGGGTGCTGATGCAGTCCTTGAGCGGCGTCAGCACCCCTTTGGCGGCGTACGTGCCGATGAGGTTGCGGTCCATGTACACCAGGTCCGGAGGGTTCCCGGACGCGACGGCCGTGAGGAACTGCTGGGCGTCGAAGTCCCCCTTGTTGTGGGTGACGCTGACCTGGGGGTAGGTCTTGCTGAACAGCCCGATCCGGGCTCCCGCCACCTCGTCGTCGCCGCCGAAGCCCATGATGTTGAGCGCGCCCTGGGGGGTCGGGCCGGTGCTGGCGGCTGTGCCGGCCTGTCGAGCGCCGACGCCGGCACACGCGGACAGGGCCAGTGCCAATGCGGCGACCGCCGCGGGTAATGTCCTGGTGCGCATTCTTCCTCGTTCCTCCTGGTAGCACAGAGAAAGTACCCGTGGGATCGTCGTGTGAAACGAGTCGCGCAGGGAGGCGGAGCTGACAGGGGCAGCTGACAGGGATGTCTCAGGGAGCCCTCGGTTTGGGCCCCGGTGAGGTGGGTACAGAAGGGGAACAACCTCCTGAGAGGAACAGCAATGAGCACCGGAGACAAGGCCCGTCACAAGGGCGAGGAAGTCAAGGGCAGCATCAAGGAGGGCGTCGGGAAGGTCACCGACGACAAGAGCCTTGAGGCTGAGGGCAAGGCCGAGAAGTGGTCGGGAAAGGTCAAGGGAACAGTGGATGACGCGGTCGACGACGTTGCCGACGACCGTACGACCCACTGACCCCATCTCTATCCTCGAAAGGAACGAACAATGGCAATTCTCTTGTGGATCCTCGCTGCGATTCTCGTGATCGCGGGCATCTTCGCGATCCTTCGCTCGCAGCTCATCTGGGGCATCGTCCTCATCGTGCTCGGCCTGCTGGTCGGCCCGGGCGGCGTGAGCATCTTCCACCCCTGACCGCTCCCCAATGACTGCTCTGCCGGTCCCCTTCGGGGGGCCGGCAGTCGCATGTCAGGAGGTGGGGAAAGGCGTGCGAGAAGTGGCGCCACGTCCCTCGGAAAGGGCCTCAGGCGGCTCCCTCATGCGCATGCGGGGTGGACGCATGGACGTGGACGACGCCGCCATGGGAGTGGGGCGTGGTCTCGTGGACCTCGAGCCAGGCGGCACCGTCGAGGGCCACCGCCGCCGCGGGGAACAGCCCGTTGTCCTCCTTGTCGATGTGCGTCCTCAGCGCGTCGTCGAAGCGGGCCATCGCCTCGTCGTCACCGGGGGCCACGAGCGCCAGCAGGCCGTCCAGAGTCTCGTGCTCGCCGCAGAGCGTGGCGATGTGGCTCGCGTACAGCTCTTCCCGCGCCATCACGCGGAACAGGCCCGCCTCCTCCGCGCTCGTGTGCGGCCAGAGCAGCTGTGCCACCTCCGTACGGGCCTCTTCCACGGCCTGGAGGTCGCCCGACTGTACGGCTCCGCGCATTCTCCCGGTCGCATTCACGATCTCGTCGTGCTCGCCCATGAAGCGGCCGATCACCTCGATGGAGTCACATCCGCAGTAGCTGCACATCCCGGTCCTCTTTTCTACATTGATACCTGTAGAAAATAGCACTACAGTGAGGACATGAACACCGCGACGTCCGCCGACGGCCCCCAGCCGGTGCGCGAGGACCGCCCCACCGGGGTCGCGCTCGAGCTGCTCGTGGTTCTGGCTCGCGCACCGGAGCCCCTCACGATCGCCGACCTCCAAGCCGAGCTGGGCGGCCACCCGAACCGCTTCCGGGCCCCCCTCGAGCAGCTCGTGACCCTGCACCTCGCCAGCGAGACGACCCCGGCTTCTGCCGGGCGTGGCAGGCCGGCGCGTGCCTACACCGCCACTCCCCCCGGCGCTCAGGTTGCCCTGGAGGAGCCCGCCCGGCCGGTCCACGTCGCGCTCGTCGAGGCGGTCGCAGCCTCTCTACGGAACGGCGACGCACCTGAGGCTGCCGCCCGTGCGCTGGGCCGCGCCTGGGGCGAGCGTCTCCCCGCGACCGGTCTCGTACCGGCCCTCGCAGCCCAGGGCTTCTCCCCGCTGGCGGCGGGCGACGACGTCCTCCTGCGCACCTGTCCGATGCTCGACGCCGCACGCCGCGACCCGGCCGTCGTGTGCTCCATCCACCAGGGGATGCTGGACGCGCTCGAGGACGGGCATCTCAGGCTGGTTCCCTTCGCCACCGCCGACGGCTGCATCGTCCACAGGGAACTGCCCGGCTCGTCCGACTGGGGCTCTCGGCCGAGAGAGATCTCTCATGAATCCCCTAGTGGGCCGGCTGGTCATTAGAGTCGGCAGCGACGCGACAACAGCCAGCTGTCCTGTCATTCCCTGGCGCTCCGCAAGACCCCACTACGGAAAGCGCACCCGATGTACCAGAGTTGCATAGCTACAGACGTCAAGACCGTCCTCGTCGTGGACGAGGCGCGTTACGCCGAGCGCATGCGCGCGTCGCTCGCCCGGCTCACGGGTGCCCGTGTCCTCACGGCGACCGACCTCACCCCGGCGCTGCGCGCCATCGAGGAGCACCGTCCCGACGCGGTCGTCTCGGGTCTTCCCCTGACGGACGAGGTCGGCGTCCCCCTCCTCTTCTGGGTCTCCCTGCACCAGCCGGAGCTCCCCGTCGTCGTCGTGCTCGACGATGCCGACGCGCCCGGGGCCGAGCAGGCCGAGTGGTTCGGCGCGAAAGCCGTCCTGAACCGGCCGTCCGACCCCGGCACGCTGGCCGACGACGTGGCAGCCCTCCTCGGGATGGAGCCGGTCGTCGACATCTGGGACCGGGTCGCCGAGGTCGCCGCCCGCCGTCACCTCTCCCTCGTCGCGCCCCCCTCGGACACCACGTTCGACGCCCACGCCTGCCTCGCCGGACTGTTCCGCGGCCTCGGCACCGTACGCGGGCTGCACGGCTCCCTGCTGCTCGACGATAACGGCTCCTTCGTCAGCATGGTGGACGGGACCGGGTCGCTCGACGTCGGACGCATGCTCGCACCTCTGCAGGCCCTCATCCGCGCCGGTCACGCGGCGTGCCTCGAAGCCGGCCTGGACCAGTGTGAGACGGCCGAGCTCCGTACGGGTCACGAGGCCGTCGTCGTCTCCTGCTGCGTGGACTCCACCACCCACGTGCACGTCGTGACGAAGGTGGCTGCCAACGGCAACCGTGCCCTTGTGGAGCTGGCCCACAAGAGGCTGCAGCGCGACTTCCACGAGGTCGGCGGCGTAGCCACCAGCCAGCGCAGCGCCGCGGAGATCTCGGCCTGAGCGACACCGTACGGATCCTCGCGGTCCTCGGCGGTGAGTCGGTTCACCATGTTAACCAGGCAAATGGGATGTTCTCACGGCAGATCTGCCATGAGAACGTACGGTTTGCCCACTTAACATGGTGAACCGCGCACCTGCCACCGTGCCCACGCGAGGTTCACAAGCGCTCAGCTGTTCGCAACCGCCGCGCGCTCGATCGGGAGGCCGGCGCTGAAGCGCTGGACGTACGCGTCGAAGCCGGCCACGTCCGCCGGGTCCGGGTCGACCGTCTCGAGGCCCGCCCCGGCGAACACCCGGGTGGCCAGGTAGTCCGCGAGTGACTGACCCTCCGCGCGGTTGCGTGCGTACGCCGCGAGCAGAGCGATGCCCCACGCGCCGCCCTCCCCGGCGATGTCGCCCACCGAGACCGGCGCGTCGACCGCGGCCGCGAGGTACCGCTGGGCCACGCCCTTGGTCTTGAACAGCCCGCCGTGCGCGAACAGCGAGTCGAGCTGGACACCCTCGTCCTTGAGCAGCACGTTCATGCCGATCCGCAGGCTCGCCAGCGCCGCGAAGAGGTGGGCGCGCATGAAGTTCGCCAGAGTGAAGCGGCTGTCCGGCGTCCGTACGAACAGTGGCCGGCCCTCCTCCAGCCCCGTGATGTGCTCTCCGGAGAGGTAGTTGTACGCCAGCAAGCCGCCGCAGTCCGGCTCGCCCTCGAGCGACGCCGTGAACAGGCTTTCGAACACAGCCCCGGGCGCCAGACCGGCCCCGACACGGCTCGCGAACTCACCGAACAGACCCACCCAGGCGTTGAGCTCGCTCGCGCCGTTGTTGCAGTGGACCATCGCCACGAGGTCACCGGCAGGCGTGGTCACGAGGTCGAGCTCGGGGTGCATGCGGGACAGCTCGTTCTCGAGCACGACCATCGCGAAGATCGACGTCCCGGCGCTCACGTTGCCGGTGCGGCGTGCGACCGAGTTGGTCGCGACCATCCCCGTCCCCGCGTCGCCCTCGGGCGGGCAGCAGGGAACGCCGGCCTGGAGCGTGCCGGACGGGTCGAGCAGCGCCGCGCCGGCCGCGCTCAGCTCTCCGGCCGGCTCGCCGGCGGACAGCACGGTCGGCAGGATGTCGCCGATCGTCCAGCCGAAGCCCCGGTCGCGGACGAGGTCGTCGAGCTGGGCGATCATGCCCGCGTGGTACGTGCCTGTCGCCGGGTCGATGGGGAACATGCCGGACGCGTCGCCGACGCCGAGGACGGCCTGTCCGGTCAGCTGCTCGTGCACGTACCCGGCGAGGGTCGTGAGGTGCGCGATCCGGCCGACAGGCTCCTCACCGTTCAGGACAGCCTGGTACAGGTGGGCGACGGACCAGCGCTGCGGGATGGCGTACCCGAACAGCTCGGTCAGCTGCTCGCTCGCAGGGCCCGTGGTCGTGTTGCGCCACGTCCGGAACGGGACCAGCAGGGCGCCGGAGGCGTCGAACGGGAGGTAGCCGTGCATCATCGCCGACACCCCCAGCATGCCGACCGTACGGAGCTCAACGCCGTACCTAGTCCGTACGTCCGCGGCGAGCGACGCGTACGCGGCCTGCAGCCCGGTCCGTACGTCGTCCAACGAGTAGGTCCAGACGCGGTCGACGAACTGGTTCTCCCAGTCGTGGCCGCCCGTGGCGACGGGGACGTGGTCGTCACCGACGAGCACAGCCTTGATGCGGGTCGAGCCGAGCTCGATGCCGAGGGCCGTACGGCCTTCCTCGATGGCTGCGCGCGTGGTCGCTGACGCCTCGTCGATCATCGGTGATCCTCCCAGGATGGCGGCGGGGTACGCCGGCGTGGTCGAGGCTGACGATATCGCCCTGGACCCGTCGAGGAGTGCGGTACGCAGGCTCAGCTGAGCCGCCTCCCGAGGGCTGGCCCCGAGGCGGGCCACCTCGCGGCTCAGGCCCCGATCAGGCCTTCTCGTCCGGCTGGGTGCCCTCCGGCTGTACGGACCACTCCGGTGGCTTGTCCCGTCCCGACTCCTCGTCGCGGTCGGCCTCGTCGGACGTCGCCTGCACGATGCCGGGCGTGTGGTGGCTCGGTGCGTAGACGACGTACAGGCGCATGTCCTCGTCGCCGGTGTTGACGATGTCGTGCCACGTGCCCGCGGGGACCTGCACGCTCCAGCCGTCGGAGACGTCGAGCTGGAAGCTCAGGTCGTCTTCGGCCGGCCCCATGGTGACGTGGCCCTTCCCCGCATCCAGCCGGATGAACTGGTCGGTCTCCGGGTGCGCCTCCAGGCCGATGGATGAGCCGACCGGGATCGACATGAGCGTCACCTGCAGGTACCTGCCCGTCCACGCGACAGAGCGGTAGGTGTCGTTCTCCTTGGTGGCCGTCTCGAGGTCGAAGGCATTCGGCTTGGGCCCGACATCACTGATGTTCACGTCACTCTCCTCTGGCGCGGATGGTGGCCGCAGGGCGGCCTTGCACCTCTCGGTTACCCACGACCGGTCGCTTTCCCGCACCCCCCGCGGTCGGGATGAGGAGCGTTGATGAGAGACTTTCGTGAGTTCGCCACGTGGACTACTGTCAGGCCTGTTCCGACGGAGGCACATGTCAGATCTGGGGATAGCAGCGTTGCTGGACCTCGGTCAGCTCCAGAACGTCCTTGAGGACTTCTCGGCAGCGACCGGGCTCGCGACCGTCGCCGTCGACACCCGCGGCGTCCCCGTCACCAACAGCTACGCCTTCACCGACTTCTGTCGTGAGATGCGTTCCGACCCCGTCCACAACAGGATGTGCCACGCCTGCGACGCCCACGGTGGCCTCCAGTCGCTCATCGAGGGCTCGCCGCAGGTCTACAGCTGCCATGCAGGGCTCGTGGACTTCTCCGTCCCGGTGACCGACGGCGACACCTATGTCGGAGCCATCCTCTGTGGGCAGGTGAGGGTGGCGGAGGGCCAGCGGCCGGCGCTGCTCACGCCCGGAACGGAGTGGCGCGGCGACAGGGTGCTCGAGAAGCTGTACGACCAGGTGCCTCGCTCCACGCTGAGCCGGGTTGCCGCCTCCGCGAAGACCCTGTTCGGCGTGAGCCGCATGCTCGACGGAGTGGCCCGGGTGCGTCGCCGCCCCGAGCCGGCGCAGCCACCGGCGATCGCGATGCCGCCTGCCATGCTTGCCATCGAACCGCTGGCGCGGATGCGGCCCAGCGAGCCGAGCGTGCCGCCCGTCGTCGTCCATGCGGTGCTCCGCGACGCCATCGACTCCGAGGACCTGTCCGACGCGTACGCAGAGGCCAGCCGGCTGCTCGACGAGGTGTTCGCCGGCGGCGGGGACCTCCGCGACGGGGTCTCGCACGTCGAGGACCTCGTGATCGCCGTCGCGAGGGACTGCAGCCCTCGCCTGGTGCCGCACCTCACGCAGTCGATCCTCGGACACCGCAGCCGCCGCTCCGCGTCGATCAACCGCTACCAGGCACAGGTGAACGTGGAGCGGCTCCTCGCGCTGGTCCTCGACGAGGTGGTCCGCTCCCGTCCACGTCGCCGACCGGACCTGCGGGACGTGCTCAACGAGATCGCCCGCCACCCCAACCGGGCCCTGTCCCTCACGGAGGCGGCCGCCTCGACGCACTGGTCGCCCGGTCACCTGTCGAAGTTGTTCAGATCCGTCACGGGCTACACATTCGTGTCGTATGTGACTGCCTGGCGGATCGCCCGCGCGCAGCTGATGTTAGCGTCCACGCAGATGCCGGTTCAGAAGGTCGCGGCTGAGCTGGACTTCCACCAGGTCAACTACTTCTCCAGGGTCTTCCGGGCCCATACCGGGATGACTCCCAGCGAGTTCCGGCGTCAGTGTTCCTCTCGTGACGGGAGACCTGCCGGTGTACCGCTTCCAGCTCACCACCACCCTCTGCTACGGGCCTGACTCGCTGCGCGCCCTCGGCACCCTGGACGGCCGGCGGGTGCTCGTGGTGACCGACGCGTTCATGAGCTCCACCCCCCTGATGGCCAGGGTCCGTACCGAGCTCGCCGGCGCCACCGCCGTCGAGGTGTTCTCCGAGGTCAAGCCGAACCCGGACCTGACCGCTGTCACGGCGGGCCTGCGCGCGTTCCTCGACTTCGCCCCGGACGCGATCGTGGCGCTCGGGGGCGGGTCACCCATCGACACCGCGAAGGCTGTCCGCAAGCTCGCCCTCGAGCTGGGGCACCAGCTGCCGGCCGGTCTGGTGGTCATCCCCACGACGAGCGGTACGGGGTCGGAGGTGACCTCGTTCGCCGTCATCACCGACGAGCACAGTCACACGAAGCTTCCCCTGACGGCGGTGGAGATGCTGCCGGAGATCGCGATCCTCGACCCGGAGGCGGTCGGTACCGCACCGCCCCGGCTCACGGCCGACTCCGGCATGGATGCTGTCAGCCACGCCATCGAGGCGTACGTCGCCAAGGGCAGCAACGACTTCTCGGACGCTCTCGCGGAGAAGGCGCTGCGGCTCGCGGACACGAGCCTGGTCCGCTGCTTCCGCGACGGGACCGACGCGGAGGCTCGCGAGCGCCAGCACAACGCCGCGACGATGGCGGGGATCGCGTTCCAGAACGCCGGGCTCGGCATCGTCCACAGCCTCTCCCACGCCATCGGCGGCACGTTCCCGGTGGCGCACGGCCGGCTCAACGCGATCCTGCTGCCGGTCGTGACCTGCTTCAACGCGGGCGACCTCGGCTTCCGTCCCCACGAGATCGGCCCGGTGGCTCGCCGCTACGCCGCCCTCGCGAAGGCGCTCGGCGTGTCCGCGAGCACGGAGCGCAACCTGGTCCTTGCCCTGAACGCGTGGGTGGAGAAGCTCCGTACGGACCTCGGGATGCCCGCCACCTTGAGGGCGGCGGGGGTCGACCGGGCCGCGTTCACCGCGGCGGTCCCGGCGCTCGCCGCCACTGCTCACAAGGACTTCTGCACCTCGGGGAACCCTGTACCGGTGACCGAGACCGACCTCGCGACCCTGCTCAAGCGGATCCTCTGAACGTCGCCCGCAGTCGTCAGGCGATGCGGGCTGCGAGCTCGCACATCCCCTCGCCGGTGAGGGCGGACACCTCGAGGATCTCCGTGGCACCGGCCAGCCGGAGATGGTCGCCGGCGACCTTGACCTCCGCCTCGGAGGCGATGTCGACCTTCGTGACGACGCCGAGGGCGGGCGGCATGAAGAACGTCGAGAAGCCGGGCTGGAACCTCGCCTCGGAGACTGTCGCCGATGCCAGCAGGACCACGAGCTCGGCCTCGAACGACGCGAGCCGCAGCGCGTGCTTGAACCACGGAAGCTCGAGGTACTCGCCGGGGGTGTCGATCACGTTCCCCGCCGTGTAGATCTCGCCTG
>JACRAA010000388.1 GCA_016213595.1 Actinomycetota bacterium
CGATGATGATGATCGCGATGAGGTCGTCGACGACCGCGAGCGTCAGCAGGAACGTCCGCAGGGCTGTCGGCAGGTGTGACGAGATGATCGCCAGGACGGCCAGTGCGAACGCGATGTCCGTGGCCGCCGGTACGGCCCAGCCCGGGAGCCCTTGCCCACCAACGTTCAGCGCCAGGTAGATGAGGACAGGTACGGCGACGCCGCCGGCCGCGGCGGCGATCGGCACGACCGCTCTCCCCGGGGAGCGGAGGTCCCCGGCGACCAGCTCGTGCTTCAGCTCGAGGCCGATGAGGAAGAAGAACACAGCCAGCAGACCGTCAGCCGCCCACTGCCCGAGCGTGAGGTGCAGGTGCAGCGACGCGGGGCCGACAGCGAGGTCCCGGAGCGAGCTGTACGAGGCGGACCAGGGTGAGTTGGCCCAGGCGAGCGCGACGACGGCCGCAGCGACGAGGACGAGCCCGCCGACGGTCTCCGTCCGCAGGAGTGTGGCGATGCGGCCGAGTTCGCGGCGGCTGCCGGCGGCGAAGGCGCGGGCGATGGGTACGGGCGTGATGGACATGGCGGCTCCCGGGCAGGCGGATACAACTGCCGACCAGACTTCCCGGCGCAACCTTCCGGCCAGCCTACGCGGCTCCCCCGCTCGGCTACGACGTACGGGCCGCTGACGACTCGCGCCGGCCGCCTACTTCTTGTCGGAGGCTTCCCCACCGGTGCTGAGGGCTGCGACGAACGCCTCCTGGGGCACCTCGACCCGCCCGACCATCTTCATGCGCTTCTTGCCCTCCTTCTGCTTCTCGAGGAGCTTGCGCTTGCGGGTGATGTCACCGCCGTAGCACTTGGCGAGCACGTCCTTGCGCACAGCCCGTACGGTCTCGCGCGCGATGACGCGAGCGCCGATCGCTGCCTGGATCGGAATCTCGAACTGCTGGCGAGGGATGAGCTTCTTGAGCTTCTCGGCCATGACGACGCCGTAGCTGTACGCCTTGTCCTTGTGGACGATGGCGCTGAACGCGTCGACGGGGTCGCCGTGCAGCAGGATGTCGACCTTGACGAGCTCGGCCGCCTGCTCGCCCATCGGCTCGTAGTCGAGCGACGCGTAGCCCTTCGTGCGGGACTTCAGCGCGTCGAAGAAGTCGTAGACGATCTCGGCCAGCGGCAGCGTGTAGTGGAGCTCGACACGGTCCGCCGAGAGGTAGTCCATGCCGGTCTGTACGCCCCGGCGTGCCTGGCACAGCTCGATGAGGCTGCCGATGTAGTCCGTGGGGCTGAGGATCGAGGCCTTGACGACGGGTTCGTACACCGTCGCGACCTTGCCGTCGGGGAACTCCGACGGGTTGGTGACGATGTGCTCGGTGCCGTCCTCCATGACGACGCGGTACACGACGTTGGGTGCGGTCGAGATGAGGTCGAGGTCGAACTCCCGCTCGAGGCGCTCGCGCACGATCTCCATGTGCAGCAGGCCGAGGAAGCCGATGCGGAACCCGAACCCGAGCGCTGCGCTGCTCTCGGGCTCGAAGGCGAGGGACGCGTCGTTGAGCTGAAGCTTCTCCAGCGCCTCGCGGAGCTCGGTGAAGTCGTCGCCGTCGATCGGCTACAGCCCGGCGTAGACCAACGGGTTCGGATGACGGTAGGCGCCGAGCTCCTTCGTGGCCGGCCGGTTCACCCCGGTGACGGTGTCGCCGACCCGCGAGTGCCGGACGTCCGTCACGCCCGTGATGAGGTAGCCGACCTCGCCGACGCCGATCCCGGCGGACTTCGTGGGGTCGGGTGAGATGACGCCGACTTCGAGAACCTCGTGCGTGGCCTTCGTGCTCATCATGAGGATGCGGTCGCGGTGGTTGATGTGGCCGTCGACCACACGGATGTAGGTGACGACGCCACGGTACGTGTCGTACACGCTGTCGAAGATGAGGGCCCGGGCGGGAGCTGCGGCGTCTCCGACGGGGGCGGGAACCGTGGCGACGATCTCGTTGAGGAGCTCCCGGACCCCTTCGCCGGTCTTCGCGGAGACCCGCAGCACGTCCTCGGGCGAGCCGCCCAGGATGTTGGAGATCTCCTCGGCGTACTTGTCGGGCAGTGCGCCGGGCAGGTCGATCTTGTTGAGCACAGGGATGATGTGGAGGTCCGCCTCGAGGGCCAGGTAGAGGTTCGCCAGCGTCTGGGCCTCGATGCCCTGAGCGGCGTCGACGAGCAGCACGGCACCCTCGCAGGCCTCGAGCGAGCGGGACACCTCGTACGTGAAGTCGACGTGGCCAGGGGTGTCGATCATGTTGAGGACGTACTCATCACCGTCCATCGTCCAGGGCAGCCGTACCGCCTGGGACTTGATCGTGATGCCGCGTTCGCGCTCGATGTCCATCCGGTCGAGGTACTGGGCGCGCATCGACCGTTCGTCGACGACACCGGTGAGCTGGAGCATGCGGTCGGCCAGCGTGGACTTGCCGTGGTCGATGTGGGCGATGATGCAGAAGTTGCGGATCCGTTGCGGATCAGTGCTTCCGGGCAGGGTCGTCATGCAGCTTCCAGGTCTCCTCGAGTGAGTCGACACATCCTCCCACACCCCGGCAAAGTGGGGTCGCCAGTGCGGCGGCCCCCTGCGAGAGCATGGGCGGACACCTGATTTGGGCGGTACGGGGGCCCGCTGATAGATTGACTCGTCGCACCAGCGTGGTGCACATGCGCGCCCCACGGGGTGCTACCCGAATACCAAACGACCAAAAGAGGCTTGCCCCGTGGCGAACATCAAGTCCCAGATGAAGCGGATCAAGACGAACGAGAAGTCCCGTCAGCGCAACAAGGCCGTGAAGTCGGCGCTCCGTACGTCGGTACGCCGCTTCAACGAGGCCGTAGCCGCCGGCGACACCGCCAAGGCGACCGACCTGGCGAAGTCCGCGACGCGGGCGTTCGACAAGGCCGTCTCCAAGGGCGTCGTGCACGCGAACAATGCGGCCAACCACAAGTCGGCCATCGCCGCGAAGGCCGCCGCACTCTGACGACCCGGCTCGGGCTGTACGTGCGGCCCGGGCACCTGCAAGGCGCTTCGACCACTGGTCGGGGCGCCTTTCGCTTGTCCTCGTGAGCTCCGCCCAGCCTGCAGATCAGCGTTGCCCGGCCGGCGGACCCGCCTCAGGATGCCTTCGACGAGTCCAGGCAGTCGCGGAGCTCGGTCAGGAGACGTTCGAGGGCGAACTCCGCGTCCACAGCCGCGCCCTTGACATCGGCATCCGCCTTCGCGACCGCCTTGATCGCGGCACCCACCGCGCTCGGTGACCAGGCCCGCGCCTGACGGGCCAGGTCCTTGAGCTTCCAGGGCGGGATGCCGACCTCCTTCGCGATGGCAGGCTCGGGTCGCCGGTCGGCCCGCGCGTCGAAGTACTTGCCGAGGGCGCGGAACGACCCAGCGAGCGCGCTCGTCACGAGTACCGGCGCGACGCCGGTCGACAACGCCCAGCGGAGCTTCTCGACGGCTGCCCCGTGGTTCCCCGACAAGACGTCGTCGGCGACCGCGAAGCTGGAGACCTCGGCCCGTCCGGCGAAGTAGCGCCGGACATGGGCCGCCGTCAGTGTGGCCGCGGACGAGTCGGCGGCGAGCTGCTCGACGGCTGCCGCAATGGCGCGCGCCTCGGACCCCACGGCCTCGACCAGCTGCTGCGCCGCCTCCCCGTCGAGCTTCGTGCCCAGCCGCCGCGCACGGTCCGCCGCGAACCTGGCGAGCTCCCAGGGCTTGAGCGCGGGACAGTCGATGACGCGCCCAGCGAGCGGTCTCAGCTTGTCGAGCACGCCCTTGCCGCGTGCTCCGCCGGGATGGACGACGACGAGCAGGGTCTCGGACGGTATGTCCTTCGCCACGCCCACAAGGGTCTCGGTGAGGTCGGCCGGCAGAAGGTCTGCCGCCGTGACGACAGCCACGGACTCGACCGCGAGCAGCGCGCTCCCCGTCATCTCGAGGAGCTGGCCCTGGGTCAGGTTCGCGGCCTCCACGACGTTGAGGGTCGCCTGAGGGTGCTCGGCGCGGGCATCGGCCAGGACCTCAGCGAGCTGCTGCTCGGCGACGTACGCCTCCGGCCCGACGATGAGGACCAGGGCACCGAACAACGAATCCGCCATGGCCGACAGCATGCCAGTAGCCGCGGACACGCAACGACGCGGCGGCGGGCGGCTCGCTCAGCCGCGCGACGCCAGGGAGGTCCTGAGCGGCTGCGCGGGTCTCACGCCAGCGACAGGAAGAGCTTCTCCATCTGGGCGGCGTCGTACTCGGAGTCGTCGCTCAGGAGGCACTCCCGCAGTCCGGTGGCGATGATGGCGAACCCGGCACGGTCGAGGGCTTTGCTGGCGGCGGCGACCTGCGTCACGATCTCCCGGCAGTCGCGGCCTTGCTCGATCATCGTGACGATGCCCCCGATCTGGCCCTGTACACGCTTGAGCCGCTTGAGCGTCGCGTCGAGCTCCGCGGGATCGATGACCATGGGTTCCTCCTCATGCCTCGGTACGGGCCAGGGTATCTTCTGATCCCCCTTTCCACCCACCCGCATGGCCTCGAATGGCTGATGGCCGACGTGGAGGAAGCCGAATTGCGGACACCCCCCTTGCTGGCCTCCCTCATCTCAGTGTCGTGATGCTCCAGCTGCCGGACGTCACACTGACCGCGACCGCACCCTGCTGGTCTGTTCGGACCACCTGCATGCCGAGGCCCTCCAGGGTGCGGAGGGTCTTCGCAGCAGGATGCCCGTACGTGTTGTCGAGGCCGACCTCGACGAGTGCCAGCCTGGCCTTCGTCGCCGCCAGGAAGTCTCCGTCCTGACGGGATGAGCCGTGGTGTGGGACTTTGAGGATGGTCGCGTGGAGGTCGACCCCCGCGGCCAGCGCCGCAGCCTGCCCCTCGGGTTCAAGGTCGCCGGTCACCAGCACAGAGAGGCCGGGCACGGAGACGCGGCCCACGATGCTCGAGTTGTTCTCCGCGCTCGACTCCCCCGCGTCGACCCCTGCCCCGATGTCGGTCGCCGCGGCAAGGGTCTGCCACCGCGCATCCCCCACGGTGAGCTCCTGGCCGGGTGTCGCAACGGTCGACGGGATGCCTCGCTCTGCGAGCTCCATGCCGATCGCCGCAGCAGTCGCCGCCGGACTTGCCATGGGCGAGACGATGACCCGACCCACCGGCCGCGAGGCCAGCAACGCCTCGAGCCCCCCGACATGGTGGGCGTGGTAGTGGGTCAGCACGAGCAATGGGACAGCGTCCACGCCGAGCTGGTCGAGGCAGCGGACCAGCGCCACGGGATCGGGGCCGGTGTCGACGAGGATGGCCTGCCCCG
>JACRAA010000385.1 GCA_016213595.1 Actinomycetota bacterium
CCGATCCTCGCCATCCGACGTCCGTGGTGGCCGCGGATGAGCGACTCGATGAGTCCTCCGACAGCGACGTCGGCGCGGGTTCTCCAGGACATGTCCCCCGCCCGCGATCCAGCGCGCATCGTCCTCCTGCCGTTCGAAGGCGCTGCAGGCGCCGTACGAGAGATCATCTCTCAACGGAAGATCATCTCTCTGCCGCCACCGTACAAGCGTCATCCGGTCCCGGCCACGGTCTCGTCTGTGTCTGGCCTCGTCACGGTCTCTCGGCTGTACTCGCCTCCACAAGGAGGATCTGCAGCCGCGGCTCAGCCCCCACGCGGCGGAACAGTGTGGGCGCCGCGGGCGGTTCGGGAGCGGCACGCATCGTGTCCAGCGCCTCCTGGTCACGCCACAGGGTCTGGATCCGCCACACCCCGTCCCGGTCCCGCAACAGCTCCGTACGTTCGAGTCCGTCCGGCTTCGGCTCAGCGAGCAGCCGCCGGAACCCGTCGACGAGCGCCTGCTCCTGCTCGGCGTCCACCGCTCCCGTGACCTCTGTCATCACCTTCATCTCGACCTCCCGTCGCACTCATGCCGTGGCCACGGTCATTGGTCGCCGACCCCTGTTCCGGAGCCACTGTCAGTACGGATTGAACCAGAGGTAGGCCCAAACGGCGATGACTAGCACGAGGCCTACGTCGCAGCCCACGACGACGGGCCAACCGCGACGGCCGACCCCTAGATGATCCCGGGATCGCTCTGTGAACCATCGGCAGATGGGCGGTAGGAGGTACGTCGAGCGGGCACACTGGACCCATGACCTCGGAGACCTCCGACAGGACCGTCCTCACCGGCATCAGCTCGCGCGCTTGGGAGCACCCCGCAGACAGGGGCGCGCTCGTGGCCTTGAGGAAGCTTCGGGGCTTCGACACCGTGGTGAAGCGGCTGTCGTCGTTCATCACGGAGCGGGCGGTACGCCTGATGCTGCTCGGCTCAGCGATCCGCGTCGACTCCCGGCAGTTCTCGCGGCTGTTCCGCATCTACACCGAGGCGGCGACAGTGCTGGACGTCGAGCAGGTGCCCGAGCTGTACGTCGCTGCGAACCCCTTCCTCAACGCCCAGACCGTCGGTCTGGACAAGCCGGTCATCGTCATGAACTCGTCCCTGCTCGACGCCCTCGACGACGACGAGCTCCGGTTCGTCCTCGGCCATGAGCTGGGACACGTGGGAAGCGGCCATGCCGTCTACCGCACCGTCCTTCTCCTCCTCACGACCCTCTCGACGACGCTGCTGTCGATCCCGCTCGGCGGCCTCGGACTCCGGGCCATCCTGGCCGCCCTGTGGGAGTGGGCGCGCAAGTCTGAGCTCTCCGGCGACCGAGCGGGACTCCTCGCCTGCCAGGACCCGGCGGCGGCCCTTCGCGTGCACATGAAGCTCGCCAGCGGCGGGGACACCTCTCAGCTCGACCCCGACGCCTTCCTCGAGCAGGCAGTGGCGTACCACGAGGACGAGGACATCCGTGACCTCCTGCTCCGCGCCCTCGTCGTCGAGACCATGACCCATCCTTTCGCGGTGGCCCGGGCAGGCGAGCTGCGTCGGTGGGTCTCCAGCGGTGAGTACGCCCTCGTCGTCGCCGGCTCGTACCCGCGACGCGAGGACGACGCCAAGGCCGACCTGAGCGCTGAGACCGTCGCCGCCGCCGCCTCGTACGGCGACCAGTTCGCCAAGGCGGAGCAGACGATCGACCGCTTCTTCAAGGACCTCACGGACGGGCTGGGCAGCATGGGCTCCCGTGTCACGGGCCTCTTCCGCCCCCCTGCCCGGGACGGCCGCCCGCACGACCCTGAGGACCCCGCCACCCCGTCATGGTGAGCTCCCGGCCGTTCGGCCTCGTGACCCGCTGACGAGTCGCCAGGTGCCGTCTTCGAGCGCCTCCACGTCACCACGGTCGGCCAGCGCGCCGAGGTGAGCCAGACACTCCCCCACTCCCAGGTCCACGAGCAGCCGGAGCTCGTCGACGGAGATCGCGCGGCGGGCTGGGAACGCCTCTCTGACCATCAGCTCGTCCGGGTCCAGGCTGTCCGTCGGCCTGGCCCTGGGATCAACCAGCGGGGGTTGCAGGACTCCCAAGGGTCCGAGCTCGGACAGGACGTCCTGGGCGTTCGCGACCAGCGCTGCCTGGGCGTCCCGGATGAGGCGGTGGGGTGTCACCGACAGCGCCGAGGTGACGGGCCCGGGTACGGCCAGCACCGGCCGGCCCAGAGACTGGGCCCAGCCCACGGTGTTCTTCGCACCACTGCGCGCCGCTGCCTCCACAACCACGGTGGCCGAGGCGAGCGCAGCGATGAGCCTGTTCCGTGTGAGGAAGCGGTGCCTGCTGGGAGTCGTCCCTGGCCGGTACTCGCTCATCACCAGCCCCTCGTCGCGGATGCGCCGGAGCAGGCCGTCGTTGCCTCGCGGGTACAGCTGGTCGAGCCCGCAGGCCATGACCGCCACGGTCGCGCCATCGGACGAGAGGGCTCCGCGGTGTGCGGCCGCGTCGATCCCGAACGCGCCGCCGGAGACGATGGTGGTGCCGGCCTCGGCAAGGTCGGCCGCGAGCTCGGAGGCAACGGTGTCTCCGTACGGCGTCGACGCCCGCGCGCCCACGATCGCTATGCCGGATGCCCCGATCTCCTGGAGCGTCAGCGGACCCGACAGCCACAGGCCGAGTGGTCGCCCTCCGTCGATGCCGCCGACAGTCCCCGTCAGCTCCAGGTCGTCCAGGGCCGGCAGCCATTCCTCCGAGCCGGGGTGGACGAAGCGGAAGCCGAGCAGGGCAGTCTCGCGTTCCACCAGGTCGAGATCGAGCCGCCGAGCCCGTGCCCCTCGCGGGGAGTCCTCCCGCAGGAGCCGCGCCCAGAGGGCTTCCGGGCCATGCCGATCCACCTCGCGGCGCCAGTGATCCTGCCCGGGCTCCAAGACACAGGTCAGGCCCATCAGGTGTCTCGCCTCGCATGCGCTCATCCGACCACCCCCAGCTCCTCGCCGCGGCGCATGGCCAAGGCGGTGCGGACATGTGAGGCGCTCGGAAGATCCAGCCCCGCCAAGTCGGCGAGTGTCCAGCTCAACCGGAGCACCTTGTCCACCCCCCGCGCAGACAGGCGGCCTTGTCGCACCGCGTCGTCCACGACGCCCAGCCCGTCAGGCAGAGGAAGCTGTCGGCGCAGCCATGGACCGCTGACCTCGCCGTTCGTCGCCCATCGCGTGCCTGCCAGTCGTCGCGCCTGCCGCTCCCGCGCCTCAGCCACGCGGGCCGCGACGGCCGCAGACTCCTCCCCCTGCGGCTGGCCCTTCAACAGCGACTTCGTCAACGGCCTCACGTGATGATGGAGGTCGATGCGGTCCAGGATCGGGCCGGACAGCCGGGACTGGTAGCGGCGCACCACATCGGGTCGACAGGTGCACTGGCGAGACGCGACGCCGTACCCGCCGCATGGGCACGGGTTCGCCGAGAGGACGAGCTGGAACCTGGCGGGGTAGCGCACCTGAGCCCCTGACCTCGCGATGTGGATGCAGCCCGCCTCCAAGGGGGTGCGCAGGGCCTCGATAAGGCTCGGAGCGAACTCCGTGGCCTCGTCGAGGAACAGGACTCCGTAGTGCGACAGCGACAGCGACCCAGGTCGGCTCGCCTTCGGCCCACCCCCGACCATCGAGACGAGGGAGGCGGTGTGGTGCGGGGCGGAGTACGGGGGTCTGCGGATGAGCCCGCTGCCGAGGTTCGCCCCCGCGAGTGAGTGGATCGCCGTGACTTCCAGGGCCTGTGCTGGGCTGAGGTCCGGGAGGATGGACGGCAGTCGCTCCGCCAGCATCGTCTTGCCCACACCCGGGGCTCCGTGGAGGAACAGGTGATGGCGGCCGGCAGCCGCCACCTCGAGCACCCAGCGCGCCTCGGCGTGCCCGACGATGTCCTTGAGGTCGAGCTCCTCCTGCGGGCGGCTGGTCTCGGCCTGCGGCAGCAGCCTGTCCAGGACGGGGTTCCCCTTGAGCACCTCCACCAGCTCGAGGAGGCAGCTCACCCCCCAGATCGTCAGGCCCTCCACAAGCAGAGCCTCGGACACCTGCTCGGCCGGTACGACGGCGCGGGTGTAGCCGGCCTTGACGGCGGCAAGCAGCGCAGGCAGCACTCCGCGACACCGACGGACACGACCGTCCAGACCGAGCTCG